>NZ_CP117435.1:6012500-6282155 GCF_030687495.1 Pseudomonas sp. FP453
GCGGTTCTCAGCCAGCGCCTCGGGCTTGGCGCCAAGCGCATCAAAGGCCCGAACCAGTTCATGACGTGCCTTCAACCAGCTGTCGATCAGCTTGTGCACACCACCCCAGCGTTCCTGAGCATTCTGACAACTTTCCAGCATGATGATCTCTCTTCCCTATAGGGGCGCTGCCGCCTGGTGCCCGCGCAACACTTCAAGGATAAAGCCGCAGCCGGACAAGGCCGCATCGGACAAACGGTTTCGATAACGCGTGCGGGCCAGATTATGCCCGCATGACTATGGCTTCAAGGTACGCAGGAGAGAAAGTTCATACAAGTGTTTAATCCCGTCCTACAACCATTGAACTGATTCAGGTGCTAGACCTGCCGCAAATGCAGGCCGGCCAACAGCCGTGAAAACGGAATGAGACCCAGGACAAGCATCACGACGAAGAACAACAGGCTCCACTCCGGGAGGCTCAAATCGAACAGCGTCCAGTTGATTTCCACGCAATCGACAGTGCCATTGAAAATAGCCTGGACTGCTTGCCACATGGACAGCCTTTCCAGCATGTCCTGCAGGCTTGGCCAGCACTCTGGAGGCGCGCCCGACGAAATACTTTGCAGCAATACCTGACGCGCAGCGGTAAAGGCACCCAACAAGGCGCAGCCCATGCCTGCCAACCCGTAAAGGCCAGCCCCGGAGCGCTTGGGGTTATGGATCGCCGCGATCACGTTGATCAGCATGAACGTGGCAAGAAACACCCGCTGTACCTGGCACAGGAAGCAGGGGCGCAGCAGCGCACCATATTCCAGGTAGAACGACACACCCAACGTCAGCGCGCCAGCGATGAACGCCAGGAAAAACAAGGTGCGTGAGGGGGCCAAAGACATTGCTTATCCGTACCGCAGAAGATAGGCCGTTACGGTAGAGGAAAGGCCTGACCCCTTTCAATACGCGCTAGAGCAGACGATTCCGCGAAAGCGTGAGGACATCCCGCCAGAGCGCGGAGGACATAACGAAGCGCTACGTAGGAGTTTGTTACGAATCCCGCTGCACCGAGGAATTTCGCTGGCTTGAAGGGTTGGCTGTCAGAAGCATCTGCGCCAACCCTCTCATCTTTCCTACTTCAGACTCGCGCAGGTACCGGCAACGGAGAGGCGAGTAGACGGTTATCCAAAAGGCCCAGGCCTTCCTGGAACAGCTGGTTGCTGCGCTCGGTGTCCCCCAGCTGGGCCAACAGGCGTGCGAGCTCGGCGCAGGCTTCGGGATTGCGCTGCACCTGCAGGCTGCTTTCCAGATAGTCGCGTGCCTTGCCCCACAAGCTGTTTTGCAGGCACAGGCGACCCAGGGTCAGCAGCAGGCTGGCATCGCCCGGATGGTCCTTGAGCCAGCCTTCGGCAAACTTCAGTTGCCGCGCCGGATCGCTGCCACGCAGCAAGCCATAGAGCCGGATCAGGTGGCTGTCATAGCCGCGCTTGATCGCGCCACGCAACACTTCTTCAGCCTTGGCGTCAGCGCCCAACTGGCGCAATTGCTCGGCATACGCCAAAACCAACTGCGGTTCCTGGCGCTGGGCGGAGGTCAACTGCTGCCAGGCCCGCTCAAGGGATTGCAAGCCGGCTTCGCCCTGCTCTTCACGCTGGGCCGCCAGGCTGAGGTTCTCACCCCAGGCGCGACGTTCCAGCTCGGCCAGCTCGGCGGCGGGCAGCACCTTGTCCTTGCGCAACTCGGGTAGCAGGCGGATCACCGACGACCAATCGCCACGCTGCTGATGCAGGCGCTGCAGCTGACGCAGGACCTGGGCGTTATGGGGATGACGTTCGTGCATGGCCTGCAAGGTAACGAGGGCGCCCTCGGTGTCACCGCGGTCCAGCTGCAGTTGCGCATGGCTCAAGGCGATTGCCAGTTCGGCCTGGGGCTGACGCTCCAGGGCGCGCTCCAGCAAACCGTCAGACTCTGCATAGCGGCCCTGCTCGTTCGCCGCACGCGCGGCGCCGAGGTAATAGAGCAAAGGTTGGCGTTCCGCTTCGGCAGCGCGGTGCAAGTGGCGCTCGGCACTGGCCCAGCGGCCTTCGGCGAGGTCCATCTGCCCCTGCTCGATGGCGATCTGCACACGGCGGCTGCGGTTACGGCGCGACCACGGGTTGACCACGCCACCGGAGGTGGTCACCAGGCTCAACAGCAGGCGTACCAGGTAGATCGCCAGGGCGAAGGCAAACACCGCCACCAAGGTCGCCCACAGGCTCGATTCGTAATGCAGCACGTGGGGATAGGTAATCAGCACGTAGCCGGTGTGTTTCGAGATGCCCACCGCCAGTGCCAGGGCGATTGCAATCGCCAGCACGAGGCCCACATAGAAACGCTTCATCGGCTTTACTCCTGGGTGGCCGGCTTGCCAGCCGACGCCTTGGCTTCGTCAGCAGACAAGTGGCGACGCTCAAGGTACGCCTGCACCGCTGCCAGGCTCGCCGCCAGGTCTGGCGTCACCACCGACACGGCCTTGGGCTCAAGCTCGGCGATACGCGCCAGCATCGCCTTGCTTTGCGGGTTGTCCTGGTTGAAGTTGTCTTGCAGCACGCTGCGCGCCTCACCCAACGAACGGCTGTACACCGCCGTCTCGCCGTTGAGCGCAGCCCATTGCGCCTGCTCCAGCGCCAGGCTCAGGGCCAGGCGCACCTGGTTCAAGCCTTGGCCGGCCAGCAATGGGCGGATGTTGTCGTCAGGGTTGAAGTCGATGCGGAAGTAGCGCGAGATCTGCTCCCACCACTGGCTCCAGCGGCTATCGGTATCCGTGGTCGGACGCCCTTGGGAGGCCGGCTCGGTGAGCTGGTATTCGGGGGCAATCGCGGCCAATTGCACCACTTGGTCGCGCAGTGCCGCCAGTTGCAGGTACAGCCCGGTGCGATCCGGCTGCTCGGTGCTGCGCAGTGCGGCAAGGCTCTTGGCCAGCTGTTCACGCGCGGCGTAGGAACCCGGATCACTCTGTTCACGCAAGATCTCGTCGGCGCCCTGGACCAGCGACTGAGCACTGTTGATATCCTGCAAGGCCGACAAGCGCAAGCTGGCCAGACGGATCAGGTGCTCGGCTTCCGCCAGGCGCCAATCCTGGCGGCTGGCGCCCAGGACGGTTTCCAGACGCTGGCTGAGGCGCTGCTGATCGCCCTGCAACTGGGCCACCAGGCGGCGCCGCTCTTCAAGCTCCTCCGCGCCGGGCAACTGCGCCAGGCGTGCGGCCAACTGTTGCTGGCTCTGCTTGAGGGATTGGGCCTGGTCATCCAGCGTGCGCACCTGGC
The DNA here is from genome assembly GCF_030687495.1 of Pseudomonas sp. FP453. Lineage (NCBI taxonomy): Bacteria > Pseudomonadati > Pseudomonadota > Gammaproteobacteria > Pseudomonadales > Pseudomonadaceae > Pseudomonas > Pseudomonas sp. FP453. Next base: position 6,015,776 of record NZ_CP117435.1, read on the forward strand.
CCAGCTGTTGCTGGCTGCCGGCTTGCAGGGCGCGGACCTGCCAGAGCCCCCAGCCACCAGCGGCAACCCCGGCGGCGCCGAGCAACAAGGCCACGATCGCCAGGCCGTTGCCACGGCGTGGCGCAGTGACCGCTGACTCAACCGGCGCATCGAGTGCGGGTTGGGTTTCTTCTTTGGGCAAGGCTGTTTCGCTCACGTATCCGTCCTTTGCGTATCAGAGAGTGGTCGCGCGATGGCTGCGCAGTGCCACTAACAAAGCCGCGGCGCTCGCACCGCGACAATCCACAACTTTTTCTGCGCCGGCAGCCCGCGCCATCTCATAGACTCGCGGGCTCGGCACGAACAACGGCAACTGTGCCACCTGTGGCCAATCGGCACCGGCCAAGGCTTGCAGGTGCAAAAAACCCTGCCCACTGCTGACCACCAGGCCGTTCAAGCGTTCCAACTGGATGCGTTGCATCAGCGTCCCGGCGGCATAGCTCGGCAGGAACCGACGGTACAACTCCAAGTAGACGACACTAGCACCTTGCTCGCGCAAACGCTCAGCGAGCAACTCCCGGCCGCCTTCGCCGCGCAGGATCAGCACCCGGGCACCGGGCCGTGCGATAGCCTCGCGCAAGGCCGGCAGTGCAAGCAAGGCCTCACTGTCGTCGCCGGTGTCGGGATAGTGAACGTTGAGCCCGTGATCGGCCAGTACCTGGCCCGTGGCCGCGCCGACGCTGAACCACGGCAACCGCGGCCAGGCCTGGTCCAGCTGTTGCAACGCCAGGCGGGCGGCGGGCTTGCTGACCACGATCACCGCGCAAAAGCGGCCCAGGTCACGAAAGATGGCCTGCTGTTCGGGTGTGACGGGTAACGGCTCAATGTCCAGCAACGGCAGGCTGCTGCTGAAAATCCCGGCTGCCGACAACGACGCCGCCAAGGACAACGACTCCTCGGCAGGCCGCGTCAGCAGCACACGCCAGTCGGTCACTGCGGGCCGGCCTCGCCGTAGACTTTTTCGAGGATGGCGCCGGCGCCTTTGTCCAGCAACGCTTCGGCGACCTGAATACCCAGGGCCGCCGCGTCACGTTGCGGGCCACGCACCTCGGCAGTCAGCAAGGTGCCGCCGTCCGGGTCGCCCACCAGGCCGCGCAGCCACAGGTTTTCCCCTTCGAGCACGGCGTAGCAGGCGATGGGCACCTGGCAGCCGCCATTGAGGTGCTTGTTCAGGGCCCGTTCGGCGGTGACGCGCACTCCGGTATCGTGGTGATCAAGGGGCTTGAGCAGTGCGTGAATCTCACTGTCGGCGGTGCGGCATTCGATGCCCACGGCGCCCTGGCCACCGGCTGGCAGGCTGTCTTCGACGCTGATGGCCGAGGTGATGCGGTCTTCGAAGCCCAGGCGGATCAACCCGGCGGCGGCCAGGATGATCGCGTCATACTCACCGGCATCCAGCTTGGCCAGGCGCGTATTGACGTTGCCGCGCAGGAAGCGGATCTGCAGGTCCGGGCGACGGGTCAGCAACTGCGCCTGGCGACGCAGGCTGGAGGTGCCGACGATGCTGCCCAGGGGCAGTTCATCCAGGGAGGCATAAGTATTGGAAACGAAGGCATCACGCGGGTCTTCGCGCTCGCAGATACAAAAAAGGCCCAGGCCTTCGGGGAAGTCCATGGGCACATCTTTCATCGAATGCACGGCGATGTCGGCTTCGTTTTCCAGCAGCGCGGTTTCCAGTTCCTTGACGAACAGGCCCTTGCCGCCGATCTTCGACAGCGGCGAGTCGAGCAGCTTGTCGCCGCGACTGACCATGGGCACCAGGGACACCACGAGGCCTGGGTGGGCCTGCTCAAGGCGTGCTTTGACGTATTCGGCCTGCCACAAGGCCAGGGCACTTTTACGGGTGGCGATGCGGATTTCGCGAGAGGACATGGATCAATCCGTACTGAATAGATACGGCAGATAATAACAGCTCAGGCAAATACGCTTTGATTTGAATCAGCAAGTGCGGGGCCTCCCTGGCCGCGTCGCACCGGGATAAGGACTGCAGGCAACGCCAAGGCCCTTGGGCTAAAGCTGCTGCATCATCTTGCGCACACCGGCCACATGGCGTCGGCTGACGATCAGGGCATCGCCATTGAGCCCCTTCAGGAACAACTGAAAGTGCCCGAGTGGCGTGCGTTGCAACCGTTCGATACGGTCACGGGCCACCAGCGCATTGCGGTGAATACGCACAAAGCGGTCGCCGAACTCATCTTCCAGGGCCTTGAGCGGCTCATCGAGCAGCACTTCACCGGCCTCGTGACGCAGGGTCACGTACTTGTGGTCGGCAATGAAGTACACCACCTGATCCAGGGGAATCAGCTCGATGCCTTTGCGGGTACGTGCACTGATATGGCTGCGCGGCCCGTTGCCGCTCTGGGCAGCCGGCTGAGTCAAGGCGGTGAGTTGGCTGCGGTTGGGGCGCTCGGCCTTTTTCAGGGCCTTGAGCAGGGCGCCGGCTTCGACCGGCTTGGCCAGGAAGCTGACACCACTGGCTTCCAGGGTCTGCGCGGGGAAATCCTCTGGCCCTGCGTACAACACCAGCGCCGGCGGCGACTCGCGTTCGCTCAGGCGGGCGGCGACTTGCAGGCCATCAAGGCCCGGCAGGCGGATATCGAGCAGCACCACATCCGGCTTGAGGCTGTCGATCAGCGTCAACGCCTCTTCGCCCGTGGTGGCGCTCGGTTCAAGGACTGTATAACCCTCGAGTTCACTGACCAAACGGCTCAGTTGCTCGCGGGCTTGGGGTTCGTCTTCAACGATCAGGACATTCATATTGCGCTGGATTCCTGCGTGAGTCTCGCACAAGGATAGCGTAGACAGGTGCGGTGACTTGCGTCACAGCGATCCACGCTAAGACTAGCGCGAGCGGCAAAAAGTGCCCCGAGAGTGGCACCCATATTTACCCGGACCTGTTCAATTGCGCCCAAGACCTTCTGACTTCGGGCATCGTCGTAGGGTTTGCTGATACACAATCCGAATACCCCCCTTCTGAATGAATAGCCTGGGCTCTGACCGCATCACCCGGCTTTGGTGCATTCACGCTCTATCAGTGCAACTGTAGACGCTCACTGCGACGACATTGCTCTATCGTCAAATATCGTTTCAATAAACACCCGAGTCCAGTCTCTTCCCGGACGCGTCCGGCGGCAAGGCACTTTGCCATCCTTCGTGCAAATAAAAATGCCGACCACCCGTAGCACCGCCTCCACGGGCAACCCTGTTATTATCGCCGGCACACCTCCAAGCCTCTTTAAAGCAGATCACGAGCGAATCCATGAGCACCGACAAGACCAACCAGTCCTGGGGCGGCCGCTTCAGTGAACCCGTCGACGCCTTCGTCGCCCGCTTCACCGCCTCCGTCACCTTCGACCAGCGCCTGTACCGCCACGACATCATGGGCTCGATCGCCCACGCCACGATGCTGGCCAAGGTCGGCGTGCTGACCGACGCCGAGCGCGACAGCATCATCGATGGCCTGACCACCATCCGCGGTGAGATCGAAGCCGGCACGTTCGACTGGCGCGTCGACCTGGAAGACGTGCACATGAATATCGAGGCCCGCCTCACCGACCGTATCGGTGTGACCGGCAAGAAACTGCACACCGGGCGTAGCCGTAACGACCAGGTCGCGACCGATATCCGCCTGTGGATTCGTGATGAGATCGACCTGATCCTGGCCGAAATCACCCGCCTGCAACAAGGCCTGCTGGAACAGGCCGAGCGTGAATCCGGCACCATCATGCCCGGCTTCACCCACCTGCAAACCGCACAGCCCGTGACCTTCGGCCACCACCTGCTGGCCTGGTTCGAAATGCTCAGCCGCGACTACGAGCGCCTGGTGGATTGCCGCAAGCGCGCCAACCGCATGCCGCTCGGCAGCGCCGCACTGGCCGGCACCACGTACCCGATCGACCGTGAATACACCGCGCAACTGCTGGGCTTCGACACCGTCGGCGGCAACTCCCTGGACGGCGTGTCCGACCGTGACTTCGCCATCGAATTCTGCGCCGCCGCCAGCATCGCGATGATGCACCTGTCGCGCTTCTCCGAAGAGCTGGTGCTGTGGACCAGCGCGCAATTCCAGTTCATCGACCTGCCGGACCGCTTCTGCACCGGCAGCTCGATCATGCCGCAAAAGAAAAACCCCGACGTACCTGAGCTGGTACGTGGCAAGAGCGGTCGCGTGTTCGGCGCGCTGATGGGCCTGCTGACCCTGATGAAAGGCCAACCCCTGGCCTATAACAAGGACAACCAGGAAGACAAGGAGCCGCTGTTCGACGCCGCCGACACCCTGCGCGACTCGCTGCGCGCGTTTGCCGACATGATCCCGGCGATCAAGCCCAAGCACGCGATCATGCGTGAAGCGGCGCTGCGCGGGTTCTCCACCGCGACCGACCTGGCGGACTACCTGGTGCGCCGTGGCCTGCCGTTCCGTGACTGCCACGAAATCGTCGGTCACGCCGTGAAGTACGGCGTGGACACCGGCAAGGACCTGGCGGAAATGAGCCTGGAAGAACTGCGCCAGTTCAGCGACCAGATCGAGCAGGACGTGTTTGCCGTGCTGACGCTGGAAGGTTCGGTGAATGCGCGTGACCATATCGGCGGGACTGCGCCGGCGCAGGTGAAGGCTGCCGTTGTGCGTGGCCTGGCCCTACTCGCTAGCCGCTAAAAGCATCGCAGGCAAGCCAGCTCCCACAGGAGACCCGGGTCGTCAAGACAACTCGGTCAACTGTGGGAGCGGGCTTGCCCGCGATGACGACCTCCCAGGCACCCAACATCTACTTCTTGGCAGCAATCATCGCCATAAACGCCGGCATCGCCGCTTCCCTGTCCGCCGCAACCCTCTGCGCATTGGGCAGTGCATGCAACTTGTCCAGCAACGCCTTGGCCGCCGGCATCTGCGCCAGCAAATCCACGCCAAACAGCTTCTCGCCCACCCCGCAGGCGAGGTTCACGCTGTACATGAAATACAGATCCGCAATCGTGAAGCTCTCCCCCGCCACATAAGGCGCGAACTTGCCGTGCCGACCGAGAGACCCCATCCCCAGCAACAGCTCGGCCTTGGATTTGTCCTTGATCGCCTCCGGTACCGGCATGCCAAAAAACGCCTCGGCGAAACACGCGCGGGCGGGCAATTCGATGTACAGCTCGATTTCCCGGCACAGCGCCAGCACCTGGGCACGCTGGAACGGGTCCGCCGGCAGCAGCGCCGGACCTTCCTGGGTTTGCTCGATGTATTCGAGGATCACGCTGGTCTCGTTGATAAAACCCTGTTTGACCCCCAGCACGGGCACCTTGCCTCGGGGGCTCACGGCCAGGGCTTCAGGCGTCTGGCCCGCATAGAAAGGCACCTCTTCAAACGGCAGGCCCTTCTCCAGCAGCGCCAGCTTGACCATGTTGTAGTAGTTGCTGACCGAAAATCCGTAGAGCTTGAGCATTGCGACTGCCTCCAGGCCGAGTGTGGGGTTGGCTGCATGAGTTATAGATCCGAAGGCCCCGCCTGACCAGCAGCATCACCTGCCTGAATGGGGGTAGACTGGCGTCCTTTCCTTGAGGAGCCTGCCATGAGCGAGCCGACCGATATCGACAACGACGAAGAAGAATTCGCCGAAACCACCCTGATCGAAGCCATCGAAAACCAGATCGAGAGCGAAAACCCGCCTGCCGCCAAGGCCACCTTCAACAAGCTGACCCTGGTCGGCTACGAGCGTGAAGAGATCCTGCAACTGATGGCCCACGTGCTTGCCGTCGAGATCGACGCACTGCTGGAAGAGGACCGCGCGTTCAATACCGAATGGTATGAAACTGCGCTGCGCGCCCTGCCGGAACTGCCGCCCGAAAAGCAATAAATCCAACACGCGGCAACACACTGGACAGTTCGGCAAAGTGCGTTCACCTTATGGCCTGCTAGCCTCTAATAAATTCTTAGAAAGTCTGGAGTCCGTATGTCGTATACCCCTGAGTTGGTTGCCGAACTGGAAATCCTTGTACTCTTCCCATTAGACAGCACCAAGGAAGGTCTGAAAGTCCACCAGACCGCCGCCCCCACTGCTATCGCCGCTGCCAAGCGCCTCCACGCGAAAGGTCTGATCGACCAACCGGACGGCGGCTACCTGACCAGCCTGGGTCGTGACGCTGCAGAGCAGGCCCAAACCCTGCTGACCATCCTGACCACTGCCAGCACCAAAGAAGCCGCCTGATACCTGATCCCGCCCATGGAGTCCGCCCAATGCGGATTCCGGGGGCGTTGCTGTGAACGGGTTAAAGTTCTGGCGCCAAAAACCGATTACCTTCTAAACCTCCTACGCTACTGGCTGTAAACTCCAACACGGCCGCCCACGTCGGGCCCTGCGCGCCACCGAGTCCGACATGACCCGCACCCACGAAATCCGCCCAGACCTGGACGAAGGCATCGACCGCAAGGTGCTGGCCCAGCTGCGCGCGCGGTTCATGGCCCTCAACGCAGGCCGCATGGCCCGGGCCGTCGAAGGGCTGACCCCACGCCAACAAAGCGTATTGACCCTGCTGCCGCTGTTCTTTCACGTCAATCACCCGCTGTTGCCCGGCTATGTCTCCGGCAGCACGCCCGCCGGGCTGTCGAATTTCGAACCCGACACCCAGGCCCTGACCGAAGCCCAGCGCCTGACCCGTTCGTTTTCCTACAAGCCGCGTCATGGCAACCCACCGCAACCCATCCACGGCCTGTTCCTGATGGGCAGCCTCGGCACCCTGGCCCAGGCCGACCAGAGCGATATGGACGTGTGGGTGTGCCACGCGCCGGACCTCGGCGAACACGAACTGGCCGAGCTGCGCAAGAAATGCCAGCTCCTGGAAACCTGGGCCCTGAGCATGGGCGCCGAGGCGCATTTTTTCCTGATCGAGCCGACCCGATTTGTGCTCGGGGAACGCGACGCCCAGCTCAGTTCCGACGACTGCGGCACCACCCAGCATTACCTGCTGCTGGACGAGTTCTACCGCACCGCCATCTGGCTCGCCGGGCGCACGCCGATCTGGTGGCTGGTGCCGGTGTACGAAGAAGCCCGCTACGCCGAGTTCACCCACACGTTGATCTCCAAGCGGTTTATCCGCGCCGATGAAACCCTCGACCTGGGGCACCTGGCGCGCATTCCTCCCGGGGAATTCATCGGCGCCGGGCTGTGGCAACTGTTCAAGGGCATCGAATCGCCCTACAAGTCCGTGCTCAAGCTGCTGCTGACTGAGGTCTACGCCAGCGAACACCCCCGCGTGCACTGCCTGAGCCTGCGCTTCAAGCGGGCGGTGTTCGCCAACCAAATGGACCTGGATGAGCTCGACCCGTACATCGTGGTCTACCGCCGCATCGAGGAATACCTCAAGGCGCGCAACGAACCCGAGCGCCTGGAACTGGTCCGGCGCGCCCTGTACCTCAAGGTCAACCGCAAGCTCAGCGCTGGCCAGCGCACCACCAGCTGGCAACGTCTGCTGCTGGAGCGCCTGGCCCAGGAATGGGGCTGGGACCAGCGCCAACTGGCCCTGCTGGACAGCCGCAGCCAATGGAAAGTGCGCCAGGTCGCCTCCGAACGCCGCGCCCTGGTCAGCGAGCTGAACTACAGCTACCGCTTCCTCACCCAGTTCGCCCGCACCGAACAAACCGCCAGCCTGGTCAACAAGCGCGACCTCAATGTGCTGGGCCGCCGCCTGTATGCGGCCTTTGAGCGCAAGGCCGGCAAAGTCGAGTTCATCAACCCCGGCATCGCCCCGGACCTGGCCGAAGACACCCTGACCCTGGTGCAGTCGCCCAACCGCAAGGAACCCGGCCAGCATTACTGGGGCCTGTACAACGGCAACCTGACGGCCCAGGAGTCCGAACACTTCGCGCCGATCAAGCGCAGCCGCGACCTGCTGGAAATGCTCACCTGGTGCCATCGCAACGGCGTGATCGACAGCAGCACCCGCCTGGCCTTGCACCCAGGCATCAGCGACATGACCGAATTCGAGCTGTTCAACCTGCTGGGCAGCCTGCAACAGAGCATCGCCCTGCCTCTGGCCAGCGTCGATGAAGAACGCCTGCTGCGCTCGGCGGTGCCGGAAGAAGTGTTGTTGCTGATCAACGTCGGCGTCGACCCGCTCAAGCATCACCGTGACTTGAACATCCTGATGACCACCGAGCGCACCGACTCCTTGAGCTACGCCGGGGTGCGCGACAACCTGGTGCTGACCCTGGACCAGGTCACGCTCAATAGCTGGAACGAAGTGCTGGTCAGCCGCTACGACGGCCCCCACGCCCTGCTCGATTGCCTGCGCGACTACCTCAACCAACTGCCCTCGGACCACCTGCCGCACCTGCGGGTGCGTTGTTTCTGCCACAACCGTGCGCAGTTCATTGCCCAGCGCGTCGAAGAAATCTTCGACACCGCGCAGAACCTGCTGCTCGGCCAGGGCAACCACCGCTACCTGTTGCAGGTGCAGCAGCACTACCACGTGATGGAACTGGTTCCCGGCCAGGCCACTCACGTACCGCTGCCGACCCAGGACGCGCTGATCACCTACCTCAGCGAAGAGCTGGCGAGCTACAGCCCGCTGCACCTGGACGCCATGGCCCTGGAAGACCACGACCTGGCCTTGCTGCTGCCCATGGGCATGGCCGATTGCGTGCAGGTGTTCTACCGGATCAACGAAGGCGTGGCCGAGTTGTATGTGCTGGATGAGTTCAATGCGCTCTGGCAGCAGCGCTTGCCGTTCCATGATGAGCAGAGCCTGCTGGCACCGTTGCAGCGTTTCCTGCAATCGATCCTCTTCCGCCGCGAAGCACTGGCACCGCTGGACACCCAACAACCCTTGGGTGAAGTGCAGGTCTTGTACTACCAACTGTTGCCATCGGGCAGCAACCGCGCGCGCACCGTCGAGCCTCGACCGGCTCCGCAGAACTCGGCGAACAAACCGTTTTATGACGTGCAGGCGATTATCGGCAAGGCCGCGCCTGGCCAGGTGGGCGTGACCCTGTACTGCAATCAGCGGGAGTTCTGCGAGCTGGAATTTGGCGACCAGCTATTTGCCGTGGTCGCCCAGGAGATCATCGGGCAGCGCCGGGAAACCGAGCGCTACCGCTGCTACATCACGGATCTGGACCTGTCAGGCCTGCTCGGCGATGGGCAAAGCCCGAGCAACCTGTACTTGCGCTACAAGGCCGAGTTGGAGCTGTCGCTCAACGCGGCGCTGAACCAGGTTTAGAGCGGGAAAGGGCCGCCATCTTTAGGCTGGCCTTCAACACTGAGCAACTCCAGCTTGAGGGTCTTGCCACCCGGTGCTGGCCAATCGATGTGCTGGCCCACTTGCAGGCCGAGCAACGCGCTGCCCACCGGCGCGAGGATCGAGATCTTGCCTTCATCGGCATTCGCGTGTTTCGGGTAGACCAGGGTCAGGTGGTAGTCCTTGCCGCTGCCTTGTTCACGGCAATGCACGCTGGAGTTCATGGTCACGACACCCGCAGGCACTTCATCGTGGCCAACCACGTCTTCGGCGCGGTCGAGTTCGGCTTGCAACGCTTCGACGCCAGGAGACTCGTCGCCCAGGCGGTCGATCAGTTGCTCCAGACGCTGCACGTCAAGACGGGTGAGGATGATGGACGGTGCGGTGGTCATGATTCAGGCAGACTCCTTTTTTCTGCACAAAAAAGCAAAACCCCGCCAGGAAAAGGCGGGGTTCTCACGGGCCTCGATGAGTTGAGGCGTAGCCGGACACTACCACAGCGTCACAAATAAACAAGACGACCTCAGGCGCTGCCCCTGCGTTGCTCGGCCTGGGCGCAGATCACCCGGCGCCGGGCATCGTCGGCAGAGCGCCATTCACGGATGTCTTCGACGTGGCGGAAGCAGCCGCGGCAGACTTTCTCCTCGTCCAGGCGACACAAACTGATACAAGGTGACGGCACCGCCGGGCTGACATTGCTGAACAGCGGCTTGGGCGGGCGTACGGGTGTGGGCTGCGTCACGATCAGATCTCGTCGAAATCCAGCTCGGCGCTGGTGTATTCCTGGACCAGGCGCGCGAGCATTTCGCCCAACAGCTCTTCGCTCTTGTCGCACTGCCATTTGCCACTTTCTTCGTCGTAGTCGAAGTGCACGCCACCGGAACGCGCCGCCAGCCACAGTTGGCGCAAAGGCTCCTGGCGGCTGAAGATCAGCTGTTGGCCGGTCTCGAATTTGACGGTCAGCACGCCCGCCGAGTTTTCCAGGTCCACGTCCAGGCCGCTGTCGTCGAAAATATCTTCCAGCGCCTGCTGGGTAGCATCCACCAAGTCGTGAAAACGGGCTTCGGTCAAACTCATTGTGGCAACCTCAAAAGTGTCTGGTTTTGCTCAAGCGCCGCACGATACGGGCGAGCCCGGCCGATTGCAAAGGATACCGATCCCATCGCGATTGGCGGTATGAAATATCCCCAGCCAGCGTAGTCCGCTTCACAGCCGTCTCGGCAAACCCCCGTCGGACGGGTATTTCAGCGCATAGGCAAGCTGGCAGGTGGTCGGTATACTCGGGCGCAATTAATGCATATTCAAGGATTTCGCCATGAAGCGCCTGATCTCTTCCCTTGCTGCGCTCGTCGCGGTCGCTTGCCTCGTTAGTGCCTGTGGTCAAAAAGGCCCGCTGTACCTGCCCGATGACAGCAAAGACCCGAATGAACAGGCGCAATCGTCGCAAAAGCCATCCAAAGCGCATAAGCACGACACCTACGAATAAGGGAGCTCCATGGACGCTTTTAACTACCGGGACGGCGAGCTGTTCGCGGAAGGCGTGGCGTTGTCCGCGATTGCCCAGCGCTTTGGCACCCCGACCTATGTGTACTCCCGTGCGCACATCGAAGCTCAATACCGCAGCTTTGCCGACGCGCTGGAAGGCACGCCGAGCCTGGTGTGCTACGCGGTCAAGGCCAACTCCAACCTGGGTGTACTGAATGTCCTGGCGCGTCTGGGCGCTGGTTTCGACATCGTCTCCCGTGGCGAGCTGGAACGTGTGCTGGCCGCCGGCGGCCAGGCTGACAAGATCGTGTTCTCCGGCGTCGGCAAGAGCCGCGAAGACATGCGCCGCGCCCTCGAAGTCGGCGTGCATTGCTTCAACGTCGAATCCACCGACGAACTCGAGCGCCTGCAAGTGGTAGCCGCCGAGATGGGCGTTCGCGCGCCGATCTCCCTGCGCGTCAACCCGGACGTCGATGCCGGCACCCACCCGTACATTTCCACCGGTCTCAAAGAGAACAAGTTCGGCATCGCCATTGCCGACGCCGAGGACGTGTACATCCGCGCCGCCCAACTGCCAAACCTGGAAGTACTGGGCGTCGATTGCCACATCGGCTCGCAACTGACCACCCTGCCACCGTTCATCGATGCCCTCGACCGCCTGCTGGCGCTGGTCGATCGTCTCGGCGAATGCGGCATCTACCTGCACCACATCGACCTCGGTGGTGGCGTGGGTGTGCGTTATCGCGACGAAGAGCCGCCGCTGATCGCCGACTACATCCAGGCCGTGCGCGAGCGCATCGAAGGCCGTGGCCTGACGCTGATGTTCGAGCCGGGCCGCTACATCGTCGCCAATGCCGGCGTGCTGCTGACCCAGGTCGAGTACCTCAAGCACACCGAGCACAAGGATTTCGCCATCGTCGATGCGGCGATGAACGACCTGATCCGCCCGGCGCTGTACCAGGCCTGGATGAATGTCACCGCCGTGGCGCCGGCGCGACAGCGCAGCCCGCGCCTACGACATCGTCGGCCCGATCTGCGAGACCGGCGACTTCCTGGCCAAGGATCGTCAGTTGGCCCTGGAAGAAGGCGATCTGCTGGCCGTGCATTCGGCCGGTGCCTACGGGTTTGTCATGAGCTCCAACTACAACACCCGCGGTCGTACCGCCGAGGTGCTGGTGGACGGTGATCAAGCGTTTGAAGTGCGTCGCCGCGAGACGGTAGCCGAGTTGTATGCTGGCGAAAGCCTGCTGCCGGAGTAAGCCATGCTGCTGCGTTTTACCAAGATGCACGGGCTGGGCAATGACTTCATGGTCCTCGACCTGGTCAGCCAGCACGCGCATATCCTGCCCAAGCACGCCAAGCAATGGGGTGACCGGCACACCGGCATTGGTTTCGACCAGTTGCTGATCGTCGAGGCGCCGAGCAACCCGGAGGTGGATTTCCGTTATCGGATCTTCAACTCCGACGGTTCCGAAGTGGAACAGTGCGGCAACGGTGCGCGCTGCTTCGCCCGCTTTGTGCTGGACAAGCGCCTGACCGCCAAGCGGCAGATCCGCGTCGAGACCAAGAGCGGCGTGATCGAGCTGGATATCCGCAGCGACGGCCAGATCAGCGTCAATATGGGCGCGCCACGCCTGGTGCCGGCGGACATTCCGTTCCAGGCCACCGAGCAAGCAACCAGCTACGCGGTGGATGTCGACGGCCAGATCGTCGACCTGGCCGCCGTGTCCATGGGCAACCCCCATGCGGTGCTGCGGGTCAACGACATCAATAACGCGCCCGTGCATGAATTGGGGCCGAAGATCGAACACCACCCGCGCTTTCCCGCGCGGGTCAACGTAGGCTTCCTACAGGTGATCGACCGTTCCCGCGCGCAATTGCGCGTCTGGGAACGCGGCGCCGGCGAAACCCAGGCTTGCGGCACCGGTGCTTGCGCCGCGGCCGTGGCCGCGATCAGCCAGGGGTGGATGGATTCGCCGCTGTTGATCGACCTGCCCGGTGGACGCCTGTCCATCGAATGGGCAGGCCCAGGCCACCCGGTGCTGATGACCGGGCCGGCCTCGCGTGTATACGAAGGACAGGTCCGTCTATGAGTGAGCCCAGCCAATGACCGATAAGCCTCAAGTACCCGCACAAGCATCCCCGAGCGACAGTCTGGAGGCCGCTGCCGTCGCGGCGTACCTTGAGGCTAATCCGGACTTCTTCGTCCAGCACGAAGAACTGCTGCCGGCCCTGCGCATCCCCCACCAGCGTGGCGACACCGTGTCGCTGGTGGAGCGACAGATGAAGATCCTGCGCGAGCGCAATATCGAAATGCGCCACAAGCTCTCGCACCTGATGGACGTGGCCCGCGACAACGACCGCCTGTTCGAGAAGACCCGGCGCCTGATCCTCGCGCTGATGGATGCCACCAGCCTGGAAGAAACGGTGATCGCCGTGGAAGACAGCCTGCGCCAGGATTTCCAGGTGCCCTTTGTCAGCCTGATCCTGTTCAGCGACAACCCGATGCCGGTGGGCCGTTGGGTCAGCGGCAGCGACGCACAAACCGCCATTGGTGGCCTGCTGTCCGAAGGCAAGACCATCAGCGGCACCTTGCGCGAGCACGAGCTGGACTTCCTCTTTGGCGCCGAACAGCGCCAGCAGATCGGCTCCACCGCCGTGGTCGCCCTCAGCCATCAAGGCCTGCATGGCGTGCTGGCCATCGCCAGCCGTGATCCGGCGCACTACAAAAGCTCGGTGGGCACGTTGTTCCTGACCTACATCGCCGAAGTGCTGGGCCGCGTCCTGCCGCGGTTCACCACCGCCCTGCGCGCGGTGCGCTAGCCATGGAACGGCAACTGGACGCTTATTGCGCTCACCTGCGCAACGAGCGCCAGGTGTCGCCCCATACGCTGGAAGCCTACCGACGGGACTTGAACAAGGTCCTGGCGTTCTGCGAAAAACAACAGATCAGCAGCTGGAAAGCCCTGGATATCCAGAGCCTGCGCAGCCTGGTCGCACGCCTGCACCAGGCCGGTCAATCCTCGCCCAGCCTGTCGCGCCTGCTGTCGGCGGTACGCGGCCTCTATCACTATCTCAATCGCGAAGGGCTGTGCGACCACGACCCGGCCAACGGCCTGTCACCGCCCAAGGGCGAACGGCGCCTGCCCAAGACCCTCGACACCGACCGCGCCCTGCAACTGCTGGATGGTGCGGTCGAAGACGACTTCCTCGCCCATCGCGACCAGGCGATCCTGGAGCTGTTCTATTCCTCGGGCCTGCGCCTGTCGGAGCTGACCGGCCTGAACCTGGATCAACTGGACCTGGCGGACGGCCTGGTGCAGGTGCTCGGCAAGGGCAGCAAGACCCGCGTGCTGCCGGTGGGCCGCAAAGCCCGGGAAGCCTTGCAGCTGTGGCTGCCGTTGCGGCTGCTGACCAACCCGGCTGACGATGCGGTGTTTGTCAGCCAGCAGGGCCGGCGCCTGGGGCCACGCGCCATCCAGTTACGCGTCAAGGCCGCCGGCGAGCGCGAGCTGGGACAGAACCTGCACCCGCACATGCTGCGGCACTCGTTTGCCAGCCATATGCTGGAGTCGTCCCAGGACCTGCGCGCCGTGCAGGAACTGCTCGGCCATGCCGACATCAAGACCACGCAGATCTACACCCATCTGGATTTCCAACACCTGGCAACGGTGTACGACAGCGCCCATCCACGGGCCAAACGCATCAAGGGCGGCGACTCATGAGTATCAAGCTGATCACCTTCGACCTGGACGACACGCTCTGGGACAACGTACCCGTCATCATCAGCGCCGAAGCGTCGATGCGCGAATGGCTGGCCACCCATGCGCCAGAGGTCGGCGAGTTGCCGCTGGAGCATTTCGCCAACCTGCGCCAGCAGGTGCTGGAGCGCGATCCCGAGCTGAAACACCGCATCAGTATCCTGCGTCAGCGGGTGTTGACCCACGCCTTTGAAGAAGCCGGTTATCCACAACCCGAGGCCACGCAAATGGCCGATGTGTGCTTTGAAGCCTTCATCCATGCACGCCATCAGCTCACCCCGTTCCCTGAAGCCGTGCCGATGTTGCAAGCGCTGCGCCAGCACTTCCTGCTGGGCGTGATCACCAACGGCAATGCCGATGTGCAGCGCGTCGGCCTGGCCGATTACTTCCACTTTGCCCTGCGCGCCGAAGACATCGGCATCGCCAAGCCGGATGCGCGATTGTTCCAGGAGGCGATGAAGCGCGGCGGCGTGGAGGCCAGTGCGGCGGTGCATATTGGTGATCATCCGGGGGATGACATTGCCGGGGCGCAACAGGCGGGGCTGCGGGCGGTGTGGTTTAACCCGGCGGGCAAGGTGTGGGATGGGGAAAAAAACCCTGATGCACAGATTCGCAACTTGGCTGAACTTCCAGCGCTCCTCAAAAGCTGGAACTAACACCGGGCCCAATGTGGGAGCTGGCTTGCCTGCGATAGCGGTGGGCCAGGCACCACAGGGCTAACTGACAGACCGCCATCGCAGGCAAGCCAGCTCCCACAGGGTATTGCTGTGCCCTGATGAGTTTGTTCCAGACATGAAAAAGCCCGCAGCGACGGCGGGCTTTTTCCTACAAGCAGGTGGCTGACCTCAGATAGGTCGGCTGCCGTACTTGTTATCCGGCTTCTTCGGTGGATCAGCCACCACGTTGGCCTCGACTTCCTGCACTTTGCCGCCTTTAGCGAGGAATTCTTCCATCGCACGGGCCAACGCATCGCGCTCTTTGTTCTTGGCTTCAACGCTCGGCAGTTCGTCTACCGAAACAGCAGCCTTGGCTTTGCCTTTGGCTTTGGGTGCTGAGTCGCCGTCGCCACTGTCCTCGGCTTCGTCGGCACCGTCGTCAACGGCTGCTGCGTCAAGACCTTCATCGGTCTCGTCGTCGTCACCTACTTCGAGGTCATCGTTTTCCAGATCATCGTCGCTCATGTTCTACCTCATGACTTGCGAAAAGCAGATTAGTTATAGCCCAGCTTCATCCTCTGTCGAGGCCGCCGGAAAAAAATCAACATCCACTGGATAACCAGTGGCTTATGCCTCATCACCGCGAGAGATGGCGAGGACTTTACAAGCAGCGTCATGATCACGCTGCTCGCCCTGATAAATACAGTTTTGCGCCCATCGGCGCGCATTCTAGCGCGCTCTGGGAAAAAACAAAGTGCCGAATACGCCTACATGCCTGTAAGACATTCGCATGCGGGGGCACGTCGCGTGCTCTCTCTCACAAACACCAGACAAAAAAATGCCCGGCAAGCCGGGCATTTTTTTTCGCATACTTACAAGTTGTAGCCGCGTTCGTTGTGTTGCGCCAGGTCGAGGCCGACAGCCTCTTCCTCTTCGGTGACCCGCAGGCCCATGACCATGTCCAGCACCTTGAGGATGATGTAGGTCACGATCGCCGTGTAGATCACGGTGAAGCCGACGCCTTTGCACTGGATCCAGACCTGTGCAGCCACGTCAGTCACGGTGCCGAAGCCGCCCAATGCAGGGGCTGCGAACACACCGGTGAGGATCGCACCGACGATACCGCCGATACCGTGCACGCCGAATGCGTCCAGGGAGTCGTCGTAGCCCAGCTTGCGCTTGAGGCTGGTGGCGCAGAAGAAGCAGATCACACCGGCCACCAGGCCGATCACCAGGGCGCCCATCGGGCCCACGGTGCCCGCAGCTGGCGTGATTGCAACCAGGCCGGCGACCACGCCCGAGGCAATGCCCAGTGCGCTTGGCTTACCGTGGGTGATCCACTCGGCGAACATCCAGCCCAGCGCCGCCGCAGCGGTAGCGATCTGGGTGACCAGCATCGCCATGCCGGCGGTGCCGTTGGCTGCAGCGGCGGGAACCGGCGTTGAAGCCGAACCAGCCGATCCACAGCATGGCCGCACCGATCAGGGTGTAACCGAGGTTGTGCGGTGCCATTGGGGTGGTCGGGAAGCCTTTGCGCTTGCCGAGCACGATGCACGCCACCAGGCCAGCCACACCGGCGTTGATGTGCACCACGGTGCCGCCGGCGAAGTCCAGCACACCCCAGTCCCACATCAGGCCGCCGTTGCCGCTCCAGACCATGTGCGCAATCGGCGCATAAACCAGGGTGAACCAGATAGCCATGAAGATCAGCATCGCGGAGAACTTCATGCGCTCGGCGAAGGCACCGACGATCAGGGCCGGGGTGAT
Organism: Pseudomonas sp. FP453; assembly: GCF_030687495.1. Classification (NCBI taxonomy): domain Bacteria; kingdom Pseudomonadati; phylum Pseudomonadota; class Gammaproteobacteria; order Pseudomonadales; family Pseudomonadaceae; genus Pseudomonas; species Pseudomonas sp. FP453. Next base: position 6,032,697 of record NZ_CP117435.1, read on the forward strand.
GATGGCGAAAGTCATCTGGAAGGTGATGAACACCGCTTCCGGGAACAGCGCCGCAGGCCCGGTGATGCTGGCCGGGGTCACGCCCGCCAGGAACGCCTTGCCCATGCCGCCGAAGAAGGAGTTGAAGTTGACCACACCCTGTTCCATACCGGTGGTATCGAACGCGATGCTGTAGCCGTAGACAAACCCACAGAATGCTGATAAGGCCAGTGATGGCGAAGCACTGCATCATCACCGACAGAATATTCTTGGAGCGGACCATGCCGCCGTAGAACAGCGCCAGGCCAGGGATGGTCATGAACAGCACCAAAGCGGTGGCCGTCAGCATCCAGGCGGTGTCGCCGGAATTGAGGACTGGAGCAGCCACTTCGTCTGCCGCCATGGCCAGGCTTGGCATTACGATGGACAACAGGGGCTCCGAGCCCTGCGAATTTACGCAGAGTCATATTGTTTTCTCCTGGGGCGTTGGGGTTTGGCGGCTTAGATTGCGTCGGTATCGGTTTCGCCGGTACGGATGCGAATAGCCTGTTCCAGATTGACCACGAAGATCTTGCCGTCACCGATCTTGCCGGTGTTGGCCGCCTTGGTTATCGCCTCGATAACCCGGTCAAGATCCTTGTCGTCAATGGCGACATCAATCTTCACCTTCGGCAGGAAATCGACCACGTATTCCGCGCCGCGATACAGCTCGGTGTGACCCTTCTGCCGACCGAAGCCTTTGACCTCAGTGACGGTAATGCCCTGCACGCCGATCTCGGACAACGACTCGCGTACATCGTCCAACTTGAACGGCTTGATGATGGCAGTGACTAGCTTCATGAAAACTCTCTCCCGAATTGGTGGACTTGCCCCAGGAAAACAAACCCGTCTCAAGTCTAAGCGCAGTGCCTGGCTTTGTAACGCGTCGTCGCGAAGGCAATTGCCTTTGTGACGCCAGCGATCCACTGGTGACGAAACCTGTACCCCTGATCCGTCGGCGCACTGCATTCGTCACAGCGACTGCATCAGTGCATGGGTCATGATCGTCTAAGCAGAAACCTTGCCAGCTCCGTAAAAATCACTGAAATCAGTCCTTTGCCCACGTTTGCCCAGCTATGGGGTGTTTTGGCGACGGCAATGCGCACAAAAACAGTGCGCCGCCGTACGGCACGTTGCGCGAAAATCGTGCGCTGGCGGCGGTAAAAAAGACTATAGACGCCGCGTGATACACTGCCGGCCAACAGTTTCTCGGAATATTTCCCATGCTCGCGCCCAAAGACCTCCTCGACGCCCTGAGCGGCCACGCCTCTCGCCTGTTCAGCGGCGACACCCCGCTGCCCCGCACTGAAATCGAAAGCCAGTTCAAGGCGCTGCTGCAAAGCGGCTTCAGCAAGCTCGACCTGGTGAGCCGGGAAGAGTTTGACAGCCAGATGGTCGTACTGGCCCGCACCCGTGCGCGGCTTGAGAGCCTGGAAGCGAAAGTCGCCGAACTGGAAGCGCGGTTGACGCCGCCACCTGCTGAATAAACACGGTCCATGTGGGAGCTGGCTTGCCTGCTCCCACATTTGCCCTGTGCTGCCTCGCGGATACGTTCTGTAAAACCTCCCCCGCCTCGCTCTTCCCCACCTCGTCTACCCTTGAAAAACCGCAGGAAGCGGCCTCTCCATTTCAAGGAACGATCATGTCCCTCGCCATCGTCCACAGCCGCGCCCAGGTCGGCGTTGAAGCCCCGGCGGTCACCGTCGAAGTGCATATGGCCAATGGTCTGCCATCACTTACCCTGGTGGGCCTGCCCGAAACCGCCGTCAAGGAAAGCAAGGACCGCGTACGCAGCGCCATCCTCAATAGCGCACTGCAATACCCATCCCGCCGCATCACTCTCAACCTCGCGCCCGCCGACCTGCCCAAGGACGGCGGGCGTTTTGATCTGGCGATAGCCCTGGGCATCCTGGCCGCCAGTGTGCAGGTGCCGGCGCTGATGCTCGATGAAGTGGAATGCCTGGGCGAACTGGCGCTGTCCGGCGAGGTGCGCGCGGTGAAGGGTGTATTGCCAGCGGCATTGGCGGCGCGCAAGGCCGGGCGCACCGTCATAGTGCCCAGGGCGAATGCCGAGGAAGCGTGCCTGGCGTCAGGCTTGAAGGTGATTGCGGTGGATCACCTGTTGCAGGTCGTTGCGTACCTGAACGGGCACCAACCGATTGAACCCTACAAGTCCGATGGCTTGTTGTACTTGAACAAGCCATACCCGGACTTGAGCGAAGTTCAGGGCCAATTGGCTGCCAAGCGCGCGCTGTTGATTGCGGCAGCGGGCGCCCACAACCTGCTGTTCAGCGGGCCGCCCGGCACCGGCAAGACCTTGCTCGCCAGCCGCCTGCCCGGCTTGTTGCCGCCACTGAGCGAGCAGGAAGCGTTGGAAGTGGCGGCGATTCAATCCGTGGTCAGCCTGGCACCCCTGAGCCATTGGCCGCACCGACCGTTTCGTCAGCCGCACCATTCCGCGTCAGGCCCGGCCTTGGTCGGCGGCGGATCAAAGCCGCAACCGGGGGAAATCACCCTGGCCCATCACGGCGTATTGTTTCTGGATGAGTTGCCAGAGTTTGATCGCAAGGTGCTGGAGGTTCTGCGCGAGCCCTTGGAATCGGGGCACATCGTCATTTCCCGCGCCCGCGACCGGGTGAGCTTCCCCGCGCGCTTTCAATTGGTGGCCGCGATGAACCCCTGCCCCTGTGGCTACATGGGCGAACCCAGCGGGCGCTGTCGCTGTACGCCGGAGCAGGTCCAACGCTATCGCAACAGACTCTCGGGGCCGTTGCTGGACCGCATCGACCTGCACCTGACCGTCGCCCGGGAGACCACCGCATTGACCCCGGCGGCGCAAACCGGCGACAACACGGCCACCGCGTCAGCGCTGGTGGCACAGGCCCGGGAGCGCCAGCAAAATCGCCAGGGCTGCGCCAATGCGTTCCTGGATTTGCCCGGGCTGCGCCAGCATTGCGCGCTGTCCAAGCCCGATGAAGCCTGGCTGGAAAGCGCGTGCGAGCGGCTGACCCTGTCCCTGCGTGCCGCGCACCGGCTGCTGAAAGTCGCGCGCACCCTGGCGGACCTGGAGCACACACAGACGATCGGTCGCCAACACATTGCCGAAGCCCTGCAATACCGACCAGCAGCGTGCAGCCCGGCTGATCACTGATAGGCAAGCCTTATTGCGTGGCGCCCTTGATCGAATCGTCTGCTGCCGTCCTTCTCCTTGGCAGGCGGCCATTGAGCAGCGCATACGCCGCCAGCCCGATCAACAGCCCCCAAAACGCCCCGCCTATGCCCAACAGGGTGATATTGGCGGCGCACGCCAGAAAGGTAATCAGCGATGCTTCACGGGATTTGGCGTCCGCCATGGCGCTGGCCAGGCTGGCGCCGATGGTACCGAGCAACGCCAACCCTGCCAGTGTCGAAATGAAGGTGGCCGGGAAGGCCATGAACACCGCGGCCAGCGTTACCCCGAAGACACCGACGAGAATGTAGAACACACCTGCGGCAACCCCCGCGATCCAACGTTTGGACGCGTCCTGCGAGGCTTCCTTGCCGGTACAGATGGCGGCAGTGATGGCCGCCACGTTGAACGCGTGGGAGCCAAAGGGCGCCATTAACAGCGAGCCCAACCCCGTTACCGTGAGGATCGGGTTGGCGCTGATCCTGAAACCGTCGTTGCGCAGCACCAGCATGCCCGGCATGTACTGCCCCGTCAGCGTGATCAGAAACAGCGGCAGTGCCACGCTGAGCAGCGCGTTGAGCGAAAACTCAGGCGGGGTGAACACCGGCGCCGCCAATTGCAGGGATAGCCCCGAAAGATCCACACGTTCCTGCGTCAACAGAAACGCCAGCCCCAGCACCAGAATGCCCACGACGGCATAACGTGCGGTGAACCGCTTGAGCAGGATGTAAGCGGCGATCAGCAACCCGACCAACAGCGGGTCGAGGCTCATGCCCGCAAACGCGCCCACACCGAACGGCAGCAGGATACCGGCGAGCAGCGCGGCGGCGATGCCTGGCGGAATCAAGCGGATGAACTTTTCGAAACAGCCCGACAACCCCAGCAACACAAAGGCAGCAGCTGACAGCATGTACGCACCGACCGCCTCGGCGTAGGGCGTCGTGGCCAGCGCAACCACCCAGAAACGCCGCCGCAGGCGTCGACCACGCGGTAATGATCGGCTGGCGGTTTGCCCAACTCAGATACAGCCCGGTGACGCCAACACCAATCGACACCGACCACACCCACGACGCCGTCAGCTCAGGACTGAGCCCCGCAACCCTGGCCGCCTGGAACACCAGGATGAAGGTGCCGCCATAATTGACGATCACCGAAATGAGGCCGGCAATCACCGGGTGGAAAAGGTCGCGCCAATGCAGCGGCGACGATAGCGGAGAAGACATGGGGCTTTGCTCCTTGCGGTGGATAGGTGATAGCAGCAAGCGTTAAAGTCTACGGACAGACTGGCCTGCCACTACCGGCCAATTCATCAGGGATGAGCAGACCGCATGGCAAAAACATTCGAGCTGGAAACGCTGCAGATACGGCTCAATGACGCTGAATTCCACCTGCTGGACCTGCATCTGCGCATCCAGCGCGCATTGCGGGCGCTGATCCTCGACGGCGCACTCGCGCCCGGCCTGAAGCTGCCGGCAACGCGGGTGCTGGCCACATCACTGGGGCTTGCCCGCGACACGGTGGAAAACGCCTACATCCAGTTACACCGCGATGGCTTCATCGTGCGGCGCGCAGGCTCTGGCAGTTATGTGTGCGATGCCATCGGCACCGAATTGCGCGGCGCCTCACGCCGACGCATCAAGGCCGAAGCCGTCAAAAGCAGCGAGGCAGCGAACGGCGCCGGCTTGAGCCATCGCGGGCAGATGATCCTCGACAGCGGCGGCGTGAACGATCAACAGGTCAGCAAGGCGTTTGCCACCGGACTGCCGGAAACCCGGACATTTGCGACGGACGTCTGGGAGCGCCTGCAACGCCAGGTGCTGAAGGACCATCGCAGCAACGTGCTGTTGCACGGCGACCCGCAAGGGGCTGAGCCGCTGCGTAAAGCCATCGCCACCTACTTGAATCTGGAGCGTGGGGCGCAATGCTCGCCTGACCAGGTCCTGGTGCTGAGCAGCACGCGCCAGGCGCTATTCCTCTGCGCACAGTTGCTGGTGGACGTCGGCCAACCGATCCTGCTGGAAAACCCGGGGTACTTCGGCGCGAAAAAGGCGTTTGAAACCGCCGAGGCCAAGGCTGTGCCGATCGATGTGGATGAACAGGGCATCCGCACCGACCTGCTGCACGTCGACCGCAGCGGCGCCCCGTGCGTGTATGTGACGCCCTCCCACCAATACCCGACCGGCGCCACGCTAGCCCTGGAACGGCGTCTTGAGTTGATCAACTGGGCAGCGCAACAAGGCAAGTGGATCATCGAGGATGACTACGACAGCGAGTTTCACTACCAGGGCAAGCCCACCGCCTGCGTGCAGGGCCTGGACAAGTACCGCCGCACGCTCTACATCGGCACTTTCAGCAAGACCCTCTACCCCGGCCTGCGCATGGGCTACATGGTGCTGCCCGCCGAACTGGTCAAAGCCTTCACCTATGCCCGCAGCATGATGGACGGCCACACCCCGCAGATCCTGCAACTGACGCTGGCGCGCTTTATGGAAGACGGGCATTACAACGCCCACGTACGGGCCATGCGCAAACTCTACGGCGCACGCCAAGCGATCATGTTGGAGGCTATCGACAAGCACCTGCACGCTGTGGTGACAGCCTGTCGCCCGCCGGGCGGGCTGCAAATCCCGTGCTTGTTGCACGAAGGCTGGTCGGAAGAAACCACCATTCGCCAAGCCGCCAGCGCGGGTGTGCAGTTGCCGGGTCTCAGCCGGTTGTATGCCGGCGCGGAAAAAAAGCAGGGCTGGCTGCTGGGCTATTCATCCTTGAACGCCCATGAAATCGAAACCGCCATGGTGCGCTTGGCCGGTGCGCTGAAAAAACCATAAGGAACCGGACGCGCCTCGTTTGCCGTCAACGGAAGCGGTCAACCTCTTGGCGCAAGCCTGCCGCCAACGTCTCCAGCTCCTTGGCCGTAATCGCCAGGTTCGACACCACTTCACGCTGCTCGCTGTTGGCCAGCGCAATGCTCTGCAAGTTGCTGCTGAGCAACGTCGCCGTGCTGCTCTGTTCCTGGGTCGCCGTGGTAATCGCGGCAAACTGCTGCCCCGCCGAGCGGCTTTGCTCGTCGATACGTGCCAGGGCCGAGGCCACGTCGGCGTTGCGCGACAAGCCTTCCTGCATCAGCACATTGCCGTGTTCCATGGTGGTGATGGCGTTGCCGGTTTCCTGCTGGATGCTCTGGATCATCGCGGAAATCTCGTCGGTGGCCTCGCGGGTGCGCGACGCCAGGTTGCGCACCTCATCGGCAACCACGGCAAACCCACGGCCCTGTTCACCGGCGCGGGCGGCTTCGATGGCGGCGTTGAGTGCCAGCAGGTTGGTCTGGTCGGCGATGGAGGTGATCGTGCCGACAATCCCGCCGATCTCCTGGGAACGCTGGCCAAGGGTGTTGATCACGGTGGCCGTGCTGTTCAGCGCGGTGGCGATATGTTCCAGGGACGACGAGGCCTCTTGCATCGAGTTGCGGCCGATGCGCGTCTGCTGGGCGTTTTCCTGGGCGAGGCGCTCGGTGTTGCCCATGTTGTCGGCAATGTTCAGCGAAGTGGCGCTGAACTCTTCCACGGCGCCGGCCATGCTGGTGATCTCGCCAGACTGCTGCTCCATGCCTTCATAGGCACCGCCGGACAACCCGGACAGCGCCTGCGCCCGGCTGTTGACCTCTTCGGCCGCCTTGCGGATATGCGAGACCATGGTCGACAACGCTTCGCCCATCTGGTTGAAGCTGCGCGCCAGTTGGCCGATTTCGTCATGGCTGGACACGTTCAGGCGTGCGCTCAGATCACCAGCACCCAAGGCCTCGGCCTGGCGCACCAGGTCGCTCAACGGCTGCAATTTGCTGCGCAGCAGCCAGACGGCCGCACCGACCGCCAGCAGCATCGCCAACACGCTGCCGATCACCAGACGAATGCCTACGGCCCAGGTAACTGCGCGGATTTCAGCCTTCGGCATGCTTGCCACCACCGACCACGGGCCGCCCTCGAACGGCACCGCGACGCTGTAGAAGTCTTCGTTCTTGTCGCTCCAGAAGCGTCCGGCACCCGGCTTTTTCGCCAGGTCGAGGATCACCGGAACCGCTTGGTCCAGCGCCTGCACGCCTGCCGGTGGCACCAGCCACTTCTTCTGCTCATCGAGCAAGGCCAGGGAGCCGGTCTGGCCGATGCGGAAGCGCTTGAGGTTGTCGAACTGGGCGTTCTGCGCGTCGGTGTAATCGAAGCCTACAAACAGCACGGCGATGACTTTTCCTGCACTGTCGCGTACCGGCGTGTACTGGGTCATGTAGGAACGTTCGAACAACACCGCACGGCCGACATAGCTCTGCCCGGCCAGCAAGCGTTGATAGGCCGGATGCTGGTGATCCAGCGCCGTGCCGATGGCGCGGCTGCCATCCTGCTTGGTCAGGGAGGTGCTGACGCGGATAAAGTCCTCGCCGTTGCGCACAAACACCGTGGCCACGCCGCCCGAGGTGTCCTTGAACTCATCGACTTCGGCGAAATCGTTGTTCAACAGGTCGCTGCCCAGGAACAGGCTCGGGGTCTGTACGCCGGCCACAGTCACTGGCTGGTCGGCACGCACACTCAAACCGGCGCCGAAGCGCTTTTCGAACAGCCCGCTCAAACGCTGGGTGCTTTCGCGCAAGGTGCTGTGGAAGGTATTGAGTTGGTCGGCGAGCAGGCGTGCTTCGCTGGCCAGGTGCTCCTCGCGGGTTTCGAGGTTGGCAGAGTCGAGGGAACGCAAGGCAAACACGGTGCTGCCGCTGATGACAACAGCCAGAATCACGGCGAGTGCGAGGCCCAGCTGGGAGGCAATCCGAGCGCGAGGTTGAGACATGACAGCTCCTGGCCGAGGCCAGGATCATCCTGATCTCATAGCGCTGCTCGGCAATTTATCTAGTGGGAAGCGTTGGGGCACGATGGTTCCAACACACCTACTTCGGCGTGCCAGGGCAATACTTGAGCGATTCACAGGGTTATCGCGCAAACGATTGCATGAACGGTGCGCAACGCGTCATTACAGGCGCTCGACCTGGGGCAATTCCATGGCCTTGACCTCGCTTTGCAGGAAGTCCGCCAGGCGCCGCAGCCGCTCACCGCCGGGGCGGGTTTTCGGCCACACCAGGTAGTAACTTTCCCCACTGGCCACGGCGGTGGGCCACGGCAGGCTCAGGCGCCCCTGGGCCACGTCTTCGGCGACCATCAACAAATCCCCCATGGACACGCCGTAGCCCCGCGCGGCGGCGATCATGCCCAGTTCAAGGGTGTCGAACACCTGCCCGCCCTTGAGCGAGACCTGCGAAGACAAGCCCATGCGCCCCAGCCAACTGCGCCAGTCGCGGCGGTCGGGCGTGGGATGCAGCAACTCGGCCGTCGCCAGGCGCGCCGCATCCCACGGACCCTCGTCCAGCAGGTTCGGCGCGCCGACCGGGATCAGCAACTCTGGATAGAGGTAGCACGCGTCCCAATCCGCCGGGAAATGCCCGTAGCTCAACAACACCGCGCAGTCGAAAGGCTCCTGGTTGAAGTCCACTTCATCCACGTTCATCCACGCGCTGGTCAGTTGCACTTCGTTGCCCGTCTGCAAGGCGCGGAAACGGCTGAGCCGCGCCAGCAGCCAGCGCATGGTCAGGGTCGAAGGTGCTTTCATGCGCAGGATGTCATCTTCGGCGTTCAAGGTATGGCAGGCGCGCTCCAGTGCCGCAAACCCTTCACGCACGCCGGGCAACAACAGGCGCGCGGCCTCCGTGAGCTGCAAGGTGCGGCCGCTGCGCTGGAACAGGCGGCAGGCGAAATGATCCTCAAGGGTGCGGATATGCCGGCTCACCGCACTTTGCGTAATCGACAGTTCCTCCGCCGCACGGGTGAAGGAGTTGTGCCGGGAGGCGGCTTCGAAGGCCCGCAGGGCGTAAAGAGGAGGAAGACGACGGGACATGAGGAAAGCTCCGACAGCAGGATGACGAAACCCTACCAGAATCAATCAGGCATGAGTTTTAATCATGCGAACGATCGCTTTTATCCCTTTGTGCAATCGGCCGAGAGCGCCGAGAATCAACCCTTCCACAACCCTCTGACTATTTGAGCGTGATGATCATGCAGCATCCAGCACGTACCGAACTCTGGGCCATTCTGCGGCTGTCGGGGCCGTTGATTGCCTCACAGTTGGCGCACATGCTGATGGTGTTGACCGACACCCTGATGATGGCGCGCCTGAGCCCCGAAGCCCTGGCCGGCGGCGGCCTGGGCGCGGCCAGCTATTCGTTCGTGGCGATTTTCTGCATCGGCGTGATTGCCGCCGTGGGCACCCTGGTGGCGATTCGTCACGGCGCGGGCGATATCGAAGGCGCCACCCGCCTGACCCAGGCCGGGCTGTGGCTCGCCATGCTGATGGCCCTGGCGGCGGCGTTGCTGCTGTGGAACCTCAAGCCCGTGCTGCTGATGTTTGGCCAGACCGAAACCAACGTGCAGGCGGCGGGGCAATTCCTCACGATCCTGCCCTTCGCCCTGCCCGGCTACCTGAGTTTCATGGCCTTGCGCGGCTTCACCAGCGCCATCGGCAAAGCCACGCCGGTGATGGTCATCAGCCTGTGCGGCACGGTGATCAACTACCTGCTCAACCATGCCTTGATCGAGGGCATGTTCGGCCTGCCGAAACTGGGCTTGATGGGCATCGGCCTGGTCACGGCCATCGTCGCCAACGGCATGGCCCTGGCGCTGATGTGGTACATCCGCAGCAACCGCGCGTATGCCGCTTACCCGCTGGGCACGGGCCTGCTGCGCCTCAACACTACATATCTGCGCGAGCTGTGGCGCCTGGGCCTGCCGATTGGCGGCACCTATGCGGTCGAAGTCGGGTTGTTCGCCTTCGCGGCGCTGTGCATGGGCACCATGGGCAGCACGCAGTTGGCGGCGCATCAGATTGCCCTGCAGATTGTCTCGGTGGCGTTCATGGTGCCGGCGGGGATGTCCTACGCGGTGACCATGCGCATCGGCCAGCACTACGGCGCCGGGCAGTTGCTGCAGGCGCGCCTGGCTGGCCGGGTCGGCATCGGTTTTGGGGCAACGGTGATGCTCGGGTTTGCCGCCGTGTTCTGGTTGTTGTCCGACCCGCTGATCGGGCTGTTCCTTGACCACAATGACCCGGCGTTCCACGACGTGATCGTGCTGGCCGTCAGCCTGTTGGCCGTGGCGGCGTGGTTTGAATTGTTCGACGGGGTGCAGACCATCGCCATGGGTTGTATCCGTGGGTTGAAGGACGCCAAGACCACCTTCCTGGTGGGCCTGGGTTGCTACTGGCTGATCGGCGCGCCAGCGGCGTGGCTGATGGCGTTCACCCTGGGCTGGGGGCCGACCGGCGTGTGGTGGGGCCTGGCGCTGGGGCTGGCGTGTGCGGCGGTGAGCCTGACGTGGGCGTTTGAGGCGAAGATGAAGCGGATGATTCGGCGGGAGCCGCAGGTACATCCGCAATTCCAGGCTGCGCTACCGGACTAGAAAATGTACGCGGTCAATGTGGGAGCTGGCTTGCCTGCGATGCTGACAACTCGGTCTTCCAGCAAAACCGAGGTGATTCAATCGCAGGCAAGCCAGCTCCCACAGTTAACCGGGTTTGCAATTCAGCCAAGCAGTGCTTCCCGGCCTTTGCCATAGGTGAGGTACTCCACCAGTTCCGGCAACGGCAACGGCTTGCTGATCAGATACCCCTGGGCCTGGTCACACCCAAACAACCGCAACAACGCCAGCTGCTCAGGGGTTTCCACACCCTCGGCCACCACTTCCAGGTTGAGGTTGTGGGCCAGGTTGATCATCGCGTGCACCAGCTTGCGGTTCTCTTCGCGCTCTTCCATGCCGCCGACAAAGCTCTTGTCGATCTTCAACAAGGCAATGGGCAGGCTGTTGAGGTGCACGAACGATGAGAACCCGGTGCCGAAGTCATCCAGGGAAAAGCGCACGCCGAGGCGGCCGAGGGCGTCCATGGTCTGCTTGACCAGGTCGCTGCGGCGCATCACGGCGGTTTCCGTCAGCTCGAATTCCAGCCATTGCGCTTCCACGCCACGTTCGGCAATCAGCCGGCTGAGGGTGGACAGCAACTGGCTGTCCTGGAACTGGCGGAACGACAGGTTGACCGCCATGTGCAGCGGCGGCAGGCCGCGTTCGCGCAAGTCCTGCATATCGCGCAGGGCGCGGGAGATCACCCAGTAGCCCAGCGGCACGATCAGGCCGCTTTGCTCGGCCAGAGGCACGAACTCGCTGGGCGGCAGCAGGCCACGTTCGCCGTGGCGCCAGCGCACCAGGGCTTCGAGGCCGACGATATGCCCGTCGTCCAGGTCCAGGCGCGGCTGGTAGTGCAGCTCCAGCTCATCGCGACGCAAGGCCCGGCGCAGTTCACTTTCCAGGTCGGCCAGGCTGCGCGCGTTGCGGTTGATGCGTTCGTTGAAGATATGAAAGGTGCAGCCCTGGGTGCTTTTGGCTTGCTGCATGGCGATATGCGCGTGCCACATCAGCGGGTCGGCGCCAGCGCTGGCACGGGCGTGGGCCACGCCCAGGCTGCAACCGATCAGCAGGCTTTCGCCATCCACCCAATAAGGTTCGGCCATGACTTCGGTGATGCGCTCGGCCATCCACTCGGCGCGCTGGGGCGCACGGCGGGTGTCGATCAGCAGGGCGAATTCATCGCTGCCCAGGCGCGCCAGTTGATCGCCGGCCTCCAGCTGGCTCTTGAGCCGCGAGACCACTTGCAGGATCAACCGGTCGCCGGCCTGGTGGCCGAGGGCGTCGTTGGCGTGGCGGAAGTTGTCGAGGTCCAGGTGACCGAGGGCCAGGCCGCGCCCTTCGTTTTCGGCCAGCCGCGCCGCCAGCAGGGTCTGGAAACCCTGGCGGTTGGCGATACCGGTGAGCGGGTCCTGTTCGGCCAGGCGTTGCAGGGTGGTTTCCAACACACCGCGTTCGCGCACATGGCGCAGGCAGCGGCGCAGGGTGTCGGCGTCCAAGGCGCTCTGCACCAGCCAGTCGCTGACGCCCAGCGGCGAGACCAGCGGTTCCTGCTCCAGCAGCAATACGCACGGCAAGCTACATCGGCCAGGGCCGGGTTGCAGGCCTGGCGTGGTCAATAGCACGGCACCGTGGTCGTCATCGAACAGACGACTTACGGAGTCCCAATTTGGTGCACTGATCAGCACAGCCCCATCGCCCATCGGCGCCAGGCACTCGCGCAACAACGCTGCCCACGCGGGCTCATCGGCCAGCAGCAGCAAACGCAAGGGTTCGACAGGCGTAGACAAGCTAGCTCCCTAGACTCTGCAAGAATTCGTTGGCGGCGGGCATTATGACGTGCGGCCTGATAATCACCAATGATAGGGGTTATCAAACACGCAGGTTGTAAACATTAGTCTCAATTGCCCTGACATCCTGCGGCAAAGTAGCAAAACCGGCAAATTTAGATCGAGTGGTACGTCACACTGTCGTTCTGACAGAGCAGAATCCTGCCAGCCTGTTAAAATGCCCGCCCTTTTGAATAACGACTCCTAAAATTCTGTATGTCCCGACTCAATCCCCGGCAGCAAGAAGCCGTGAACTACGTCGGCGGCCCTCTATTGGTGCTCGCCGGTGCTGGCTCCGGCAAGACCAGCGTGATCACCCGCAAGATCGCGCACCTGATCCAGAACTGCGGCATCCGCGCCCAGTACATCGTCGCCATGACCTTTACCAACAAGGCGGCGCGGGAAATGAAAGAGCGCGTCGGCACCCTGCTCAAGGGTGGCGAAGGCCGTGGCCTCACCGTGTGTACCTTCCACAACCTGGGCCTGAACATCATCCGCAAGGAACATGCTCGCCTTGGCTACAAGCCCGGTTTCTCGATCTTCGACGAGACCGATGTGAAGTCGCTGATGACTGACATCATGCAGAAGGAATACGCAGGCGACGACGGCGTGGACGAGATCAAGAACATGATCGGCGCCTGGAAAAACGACCTGATCCTGCCGCCCCAGGCCCTGGAAAACGCACGCAACCCCAAGGAACAGACCGCCGCCATCGTCTACACCCACTACCAGCGCACGCTCAAGGCGTTCAACGCGGTGGACTTCGACGACCTGATCCTGCTGCCCGTGAAGCTGTTCGAGGAACACGCCGACATCCTCGAAAAATGGCAGAACAAGGTGCGCTACCTGCTGGTGGACGAATACCAGGACACCAACGCCAGCCAGTACCTGCTGGTGAAAATGCTCATCGGCAAGCGCAACCAGTTCACCGTGGTGGGCGACGACGACCAATCGATCTACGCCTGGCGCGGTGCGCGCCCGGAAAACCTGATGCTGCTCAAGGACGACTACCCGTCCCTGAAAGTGGTGATGCTGGAGCAGAACTACCGCTCCACCAGCCGCATCCTGCGCTGCGCCAACGTGCTGATCTCGAACAACCCCCACGAGTTTGAAAAACAACTGTGGAGTGAGATGGGCCACGGCGACGAGATCCGCGTGATCCGCTGCCGTAACGAAGACGCCGAAGCCGAGCGCGTGGCCGTCGAGTTGTTGACCTTGCACCTGCGCACCGACCGGCCCTACAGCGACTTTGCGATCCTGTATCGCGGCAACTACCAGGCCAAGCTGATCGAGCTGAAGCTGCAGCATCACCAGATTCCGTATCGCCTGTCGGGCGGCAACAGCTTTTTCGGACGCCAGGAAGTGAAAGACCTGATGGCCTACTTCCGGCTGATCGTGAACCCGGACGACGACAACGCCTTCCTGCGCGTGATCAACGTGCCGCGCCGCGAGATCGGTTCCACCACCCTGGAAAAGCTCGGCAACTATGCGACCGAACGCAAGATCTCGATGTACGCCGCCACCGACGAAATCGGCCTGGGCGAACACCTGGACACCCGTTTCACCGACCGCCTGTCGCGCTTCAAGCGCTTCATGGACAAGGTCCGCGAACAGTGCGCCGGCGAAGACCCGATCAGCGCCCTGCGCAGCATGGTCATGGACATCGACTATGAAAACTGGCTGCGCACCAACAGTTCCAGCGACAAGGCCGCGGATTACCGCATGGGCAACGTCTGGTTCCTGATCGAAGCGCTGAAGAACACCCTGGAAAAAGACGAAGACGGCGAGATGACCGTCGAAGACGCCATCGGCAAGCTGGTGCTGCGCGACATGCTGGAGCGCCAGCAGGAAGAGGAAGACGGCGCCGAAGGTGTGCAGATGATGACCTTGCATGCGTCCAAGGGCCTGGAATTTTCCCTACGTGTTCATCATGGGCATGGAAGAGGAAATCCTCCCACACCGCTCCAGTATCGAAGCTGACACCATCGAAGAAGAACGCCGACTGGCCTACGTGGGCATTACCCGCGCTCGCCAGACCCTGGCCTTCACCTTTGCCGCCAAGCGCAAGCAATACGGCGAAATCATCGATTGTGCCCCCAGCCGGTTCCTCGACGAACTGCCGCCGGACGACCTGGCCTGGGAAGGCAATGACGACACCCCGACCGAGGTGAAGGCCGTTCGCGGCAACACCGCCTTGGCGGACATACGCGCGATGTTAAAGCGCTAGAATCGACTACTTTTTAATCTACTTTCGGCGCGCATTGCGTCAACAGAGGAAGCTTTTCGTGGAAGCACTGCACAAGAAAATTCGCGAAGAAGGCATCGTGCTTTCCGATCAGGTACTCAAGGTCGACGCCTTTCTGAACCACCAGATCGATCCGGCGCTGATGAAACTGATCGGCGACGAATTCGCTGCGCTGTTCAAGGATTCGGGCATCACCAAGATCGTCACCATCGAAGCCTCGGGCATTGCGCCGGCGATCATGACCGGCCTGAACCTGGGCGTACCGGTGATTTTCGCGCGCAAGCAGCAGTCCCTGACGCTGACGGAAAACCTGCTGTCGGCGACGGTTTACTCCTTCACCAAGAAGGTCGAAAGCACTGTGGCGATCTCCCCGCGCCACCTGACCAGCAGCGACCGCGTGCTGGTGATCGATGACTTCCTGGCCAACGGCAAGGCGTCCCAGGCGCTGATTTCGATCATCAAGCAGGCCGGCGCGACCGTTGCCGGCTTGGGGATCGTGATCGAGAAGTCGTTCCAGGGTGGCCGTGCGGAGCTGGATGCGCAGGGGTATCGGGTTGAGTCGCTGGCGCGGGTGAAGTCGCTGGCGGGTGGTGTCGTGACCTTTATCGAGTAAGGGCACGGTTAAAAATGTGGGAGCTGGCTTGCCTGCGATAGCGGTGGTACAGCGACATTGATGTCGCCTGACACTCCGCTATCGCAGGCAAGCCAGCTCCCACAGTTGGTTTTGGGTGGCCTGTTAGGTTGCGGTGGCCTGTAGACCGGCGAGCAACAGCCGCTGATACAGGTCCTCTTTGAGCCCCTCCGGGCTATCCAACCCCATCCGCCTCAAATGCCCGGGAAACACCTCCGGCTCCGGCGCATCCAACGCCGCCTTGCCCAACTCCAGAATCTCCGTCAGCTTGAATTTGCTCTTGAGCCAATTCAACGCGCGCAACAAATCCCGCTCTTCATCGCTGAAATCGCTGCCCAGCGGATACTCCGGGAACAACCGCTGATGCCGCGCCTGAATCGCCTGGAGGCGCTCCGGCGTGTTGTCGGCAAAGCGCACATCCAACTGGAAATCCTTGGGCAACTTGCCGGCCTTTTGCGCTTGCTCGATCAAGTCGTGTTGAAAGCGTGAGTCGGTGATATTGAGCAACGCCTCGATCACCTTGGCATCCGTCTGACCGCGCAAATCGGCGATTCCGTACTCGGTGATGACGATATCCCGCAGGTGCCGAGGAATGGTGCAGTGGCCGTAGTCCCACACAATATTGGAACTGACCTCCCCCGCCGACTCACGCCAGCTGCGCAGGATCAGGATCGACCGCGCACCGTCCAGCGCATGGCCCTGGGCCACGAAGTTGTACTGCCCGCCGACGCCACTGAGCACGCGGCCGTCTTCCAACTGGTCGGCCACACCGGCGCCGAGCAAGGTCACCATGATCGCGCTGTTGATAAACCGCGCATCCAGGCGTTGCAGGCGCTTGAGTTGTTCCTGGCCATACAGCTCGTTGATGTAGCTGATGCGGGTCATGTTGAATTCAACGCGCTTGTCGTGGGTCATTTCCTGCAAGCGCTGGTAAAAACTGCGCGGGCCCAGGAAGAAGCCGCCATGGATCGACACGCCATCAGATTGTGCCGCCTCATCGAGCAGGCCGGCATTGGCTTGCGCCTGGGTCGCCACATCCGGGTAGACCTTGCGCCGCACAATCCCGGCATCCGCCAGCACCAGCAGGCCGTTGACGAACATTTCGCTGCAACCGTAAAGGCCACGGGCGAAGGGATCGACGCCGCCTTCACGGCTGATCAGCGGCGCCCATTGGTACACATCGAGGTCGCTCAGCAGTAAACGATAGGCTTCGTTGTCGGCCTGGCGCGCCAACAGTGCAGCGGTGAGCGCATCACCCATGGAGCCGATGCCGATCTGCAAGGTGCCGCCATCGCGCACCAGGGTGCTGGCGTGCAGGCCGATGAAGTGATCCTGGAACCCCACCGGCATATTCGGCGTGGAGAACAGCGTGGTGCTGTCTTTTTCGTCGATCAGGTAATCGAACGCGTCCATGCCTAGCTCGGAATCGCCGGGCATGTAGGGCAGATCGGTATGGACCTGGCCGACGATCAGGACGGTTTCCCCGGCATCGCGGCGCTTGGCGATCATCGGCAGCAGGTCGAGGGTGATGTCCGGGTTGCAACTGAGACTCAGCCGATCGGGGTGTTCGCTGCTGCTGGCCACCAGTTGCGCCACCAGGTTCAGGCCGGCGGCGTTGATATCGCGGGCGGCGTGGCTGTAGTTGCTGCTCACGTAGTCCTGCTGGGCCGAGGTGCTATGGAGCAGGCTGCCGGGCTGCATGAAGAACTGCTGAACGTGGATGTTTTTGGGCAGGCTGTCTTTGCGCAGGGCGGCGAGGAAATCCAGCTCGGGGTAATCACCAAACACCCGCTCGATAAAGGGTTCGAGAAAGCGCTTCTGCAAGCCGTCGCCCAGCGGTGGGCGGCCCAGGCTGAGTGCGGTGTAGATCGTCAGCGCCCGCTCCGGCAGCTTGGCGATGCGCCGGTACAGCGCATTGACGAACAAATTGGGCTTGCCCAACCCGAGCGGCATGCCCATGTGGATATGCGCCGGCAAGCGCGCCAGTACGTCGTCAACTGCCTGCTCGATTGAACACAACTGCACCATCCGACCCTCCTGAACATTCCGTGATTAGGGGTTGGACAGAGAGTGGCGGGTGTTTGCTGCAAAGAACAGCCCTGAAACAAAAATCGCGGGAACAAAAAAGCCGCTCGTAAGCGGCATTTTTGCCGAAGATCGGCGGATTAGAGCCCGGACATCTTCTTGATGGCGCCTTTAAGGTCGTCATCCGAGCAATCAGCGCAGGTGCCTTTCGGCGGCATGGCGTTGATACCGGTGATCGCCTTGGCCAGGATGCCGTCGAGGCCGCCCTGGTGATCAGCGCGTTCTTTCCAGGCCGCCGTGTCGCCGATTTTCGGCGCACCCAGCAGGCCAGTGCTGTGGCAGGCATTGCAGTGCTTGGCGATGATCTCGTCCGGGGTTTTCGCCCCGCCGCCGCCCGCTACCACGGCGACTTCCATGCCCTTGCATTCCTGGCCCTGGACGCAAACCTGGCCAACAGGCTCAAGGCGCTTGGCAATATCATCATTGGTCGCAGCTTGAGCGCTGACAGCCCATAGGGCCAGTACGGTTGCTGGTGCAGCCAGCATTTTCATAATTAGGTTCACGCGTTCACCCTCAATGGTGGCTATTCACGCCTGCGGCCACGGTTTCGCAGGCGGCGAAAGTATAACGGTTAGCCCGCCTGGCCGAAACAACCCTATTAAATAAAGGGAGATTCGACCACGCGGATACTGCTACGGGAGTCGCTGCAACGCTGGCAGGACGCCTCTTCTTTAGAAGTTCGCGGGTGTGGCTGCGCTGATTAGTCGCGCCGGCACGTCGAACGGATTGCGAAAACGATGGGGCTTGGTGCTTTCAAAGTAGTAGCTATCGCCAGCTTCGAGCACAAAAGTTTCAAGACCGACCACCAATTCCAGGCGACCCTCCACCAGAATCCCGGTTTCCTCGCCTTCGTGGGTAAGCATTTCTTCGCCCGTGTCGGCGCCCGGCGGGTAGATTTCGTTGAGAAACGCAATCGCCCGGCTAGGGTGCGCCCGGCCTACCAGTTTCATGGTCACGGCGCCGTCGGAGATGTCGATCAGCTCATTGGCTTTATAGACGATCTGCGTCGGTATTTCCTGGAGGATTTCCTCGGAAAAGAACTCGACCATGGACATGGGGATGCCGCCCAGCACCTTGCGCAAGGAGCTGATCGAGGGGCTGACGCTGTTTTTTTCGATCATCGAAATGGTGCTGTTGGTGACACCCGCGCGCTTGGCGAGCTCACGCTGGGAAAGACCCTTCAGTTTACGGATGGATTGCAGTCGTTCGCCGACGTCCAATGCGGGTGCCTCCTAGGGTTCAGGCTTTGTTGTAATTGAGCGTTATCATGGCGACAGCGTTCAGTATTTACAACACTTGGGCCTAAATCCCAGGCGGCGACGTTCGTCCCAAGCGGTCAGTCGCCGGAATAGAGCCTTGGCACCCGGCGCAGGTTGCAGAATATCTGGTACGGAATGGTTTCAGCAGCCACCGCGATGTCGCTGGCGAGGATGTTTTTGCCCCACAGCTCCACCGTGGAACCGAGGCCGGCCTGGGGCACGTCCGTCAGGTCGACGCACAGCATGTCCATGGACACACGACCGAGCAATTGGCTGCGCTGCCCGGCCACCAGCACCGGCGTGCCGGTTGGCGCATGGCGCGGGTAGCCGTCGGCATAGCCCATGGCAACCACGCCGATGCGCATCGGCTTGGGCGTGATGAACCGGGCGCCGTAACCGACCGGCTCGCCGGCTGGCAGTTCACGAACGCAGATCACTTTCGATTCGAGGGTCATCACCGGCTGCAATCGCGCGGCCACGGCCTGGTCTTCGCCAAACGGCGTGGCGCCGTAGAGCATGATGCCGGGGCGTACCCAATCGCTGACGACGTTCGGCCAGCCCATCACCGACGGCGAGTTGCGCAGGCTGACCTCGGCCGCCAAGCCCTGGCGCGCCGCTTCGAATACCGCGACTTGCTCATCGCTGCGCACGCAATCGAGTTCATCGGCGCGGGCGAAGTGGCTCATCAACACGATCTTCGCGACCTTGCCGCTGGCCAGCAGGCGCTGGTACGCCTCGTGGTAGTCCTTGGGATGCAGGCCGACGCGGTGCATGCCCGAATCCAGCTTGAGCCAGATGGTCAACGGTTTGCTCAGCCGGGCCTGTTCGATCGCGTCCAGCTGCCACAGCGAATGCACCACACACCACAGGTCATGCTCGTTGATCAGCGGGAGTTCACTGGCTTCGAAAAAACCTTCCAGCAGCAATACCGGCGCACGAATACCGGCGGCGCGCAGCTCCAATGCTTCTTCGATGCAGGCCACGGCAAAGCCGTCGGCCTCGGCTTCCAGCGCCTGGGCCACGCGCACGGCGCCATGGCCGTAGGCATCGGCCTTGACCACGGCAAGGGCCTTGGCCCCCGTGACTTCACGGGCCAATTGGTAGTTATGGCGCAGGGCTTGGAGATCGATCAGGGCACGGGCAGGACGCATGGCGGCAGGCTTCTAGGCGGCAGAGTGAAAAAAAACCGGTGCCGCCCAATAACGTCGGCACCGGGAGAGGATCTGGGTTTACGGCAGCGCGGCCACGACGGACAGCTCCACCAGAATTTCCGGTTCGCACAGCTTGGCTTCAACCGTGGCGCGGGCCGGGGCGACGCCTTTGGGCAGCCACTTGTCCCACACCGCGTTCATGCCGGCGAAATCGGCATCGATGTCCTTCAAGTAGATCGTCACCGACAGCAACCGGGTCTTGTCGGTACCGGCCAGGTCCAGCAAACGCTCGATATTGGCCAGGGTTTCACGGGTCTGCTGTTCAATCCCGGCATTCATGTCGTCGCCGACTTGCCCGGCCAGATACACGGTACCGCTGTGGACAACGATCTGGCTCATGCGCTCATTGGTGAGCTGGCGCTGGATTGACATGTTTTGCGGACTCCTGGTGGTTGCCGTAACGGGAAATATCGAGGCCGGCGGCGCTGATCTGTGGGGTTTTCTTCGCCATCAGGTCGGCCAGCAAGCGGCCCGAGCCACAGGCCATGGTCCAACCGAGGGTGCCGTGGCCGGTGTTCAGGAACAGGTTCTTGAACGGCGTGGCACCGACAATCGGCGTGCCGTCGGGTGTGGTTGGGCGCAGGCCGGTCCAGAAGGTGGCTTCGGCCAGATCGCCGCCCTGAGGATAAAGGTCGTTGACGATCATCTCCAGGGTTTCGCGCCGGCGCGGGTTCAGCGACAGGTCAAAACCGGCGATTTCCGCCATGCCGCCGACGCGGATGCGGTTGTCGAAACGGGTGATCGCGACCTTGTAGGTCTCGTCGAGAATGGTCGAGGTCGGTGCCATCGCCGGGTTGGTGATCGGCACGGTCAACGAGTAACCCTTGAGCGGGTACACCGGTGCCTTGATCCCCAGTGGCTTGAGCAGCTTCGGCGAGTAGCTGCCGAGGGCCAGCACGTAGCGGTCGGCGGTTTCCAGCTTGCCGTCGATCCACACGCCGTTGATGCGCTCACCGGCATAGTCGAGGCGCTGGATGTCTTGTTCAAAGCGGAACTCCACACCCAGCTGCTTGCACATCTCGGCCAGGCGCGTGGTGAACATCTGGCAGTCGCCGGTCTGGTCATTCGGCAGGCGCAGGGCACCGGCGAGGATGTCGGTGACACTGGCCAGGGCCGGCTCTACACGGGCGATGCCGGCGCGGTCGAGCAGTTCGAACGGCACGCCGGACTCTTTCAGCACGGCGATGTCCTTGGCGGCGCCATCCAGCTGGGCCTGGGTGCGGAACAGTTGGGTAGTCCCCAGGCTACGGCCTTCGTAGGCAATACCGGTTTCGGCACGCAGCTCGTCGAGGCAGTCACGGCTGTACTCGGACAGGCGCACCATGCGCTCTTTGTTCACGGCATAGCGGCTGGCGGTGCAGTTGCGCAGCATCTGCGCCATCCACAGGTACTGGTCGATGTCGGCGGTGGCCTTGATCGCCAGCGGCGCATGGCGTTGCAGCAGCCACTTGATGGCCTTGAGCGGCACACCCGGCGCGGCCCAGGGCGAGGCGTAGCCTGGGGACACCTGGCCGGCGTTGGCGAAACTGGTTTCCATCGCAGCGGCGGGCTGACGGTCAACCACGACCACTTCAAAGCCGGCCCGCGCCAAATAGTAGGCACTGGTCACACCAATGACGCCACTACCCAAGACCAGAACGCGCATTTTTATATCCTCATCGCGGCTTGACCGCCGACGTGTGTTATTCGAGCAATGATGAGCGCAGTGTAAAAAACTATTGCCAGTGCATTTCACTATATAACCGCCTATATTTGGCGACAATTCTCGGCAAAAACCCTTTTCACAGAGGCGTATCCCCTATGCGTACCAACACCCAGACCAAGCGGGAGCTGGACAAGATCGACCGCAACATCCTGCGCATCCTGCAAACCGACGGGCGCATTTCGTTCACGGAGCTGGGGGAAAAGGTCGGGCTGTCGACCACGCCGTGCACCGAGCGCGTGCGTCGGCTGGAGCGTGAAGGGATCATCATGGGCTACAACGCGCGGCTCAATCCCCAGCATTTGAAGGGGAGTTTGCTGGTATTTGTCGAGATCAGCCTGGATTACAAGTCCGGCGACACCTTTGAGGAGTTCCGCCGCGCGGTGCTGAAACTGCCCCATGTGCTGGAGTGCCATTTGGTATCGGGGGACTTCGACTACCTGGTGAAAGCGCGGATTTCCGAGATGGCTTCGTACCGCAAATTGCTCGGCGATATCCTGCTCAAGCTGCCCCATGTGCGGGAGTCCAAAAGCTATATCGTGATGGAAGAGGTGAAGGAGAGCCTGAACCTGCCGATCCCCGACTGACTGACACACTGCGGTCAAATGTGGGAGCGGGCTTGCCTGCGATAGCTGTAGTGAATTCACCAAAGCTATCGCAGGCAAGCCAGCTCCCACATTTTTTAACCGCGTACGTTCGCTAGACCAGCACCTGCCGAGTGCTCGCCATGTATTCATGGATCTGTTTTTCCACTCTGGGGTGAATCAACTCCACAGGCCGGCGCCCATTGGGGCATGGCAAGGTCTTGGTCGTACCAAACAATCGGCAGATCAACGGCCGCTCGTCATACACCGTGCAGCCGTTGGGCCCCAGGTGCACACAGTTCAGCTCGTCCATGGCCGCGTCCTGCTCGGCCGCGGTCTTGCGCGGCAGGCGCGACATTTCCTCGGGCGAGGTGGTCACCGGCCCACAGCAGTCGTGGCAGCCGGGGACGCACTCGAACGAAGGGATCTGTCGGCGCAGGGCGCTGATTTTCTGGCTGTTGCAACTCATCGAAACAGGTACCGAACGGCGGATAGGCGTGGATTCTGCCGTAAAAGCCCGTGGTGAGACAGCTTCGTCCGACCGCTGTATCCTGCGTCAAATTTTCCAAACAGGGATGCTCCCCATGACCGCCAGCGCCCGGCACACCACGTCCTACTACGCCGCCAGCAGCGTGCCGCAACCCGATTACCCGGCGTTGACCGGCGAAATCACGGCCGATGTATGCGTGGTCGGCGGTGGGTTTTCCGGGCTGAACACCGCCCTGGAACTGGCCGAGCGGGGTTTTCGCGTGGTGTTGCTGGAAGCACGCAAGATCGCCTGGGGCGCCAGCGGGCGTAACGGTGGGCAGCTGATCCGTGGCGTCGGTCACGGCCTGGACCAGTTCGCCAACGTGATCGGCACCGACGGCGTACACCAGCTGAAACTGATGGGCCTGGAAGCCGTGGAAATCGTGCGCGAGCGCGTCGAACGCTTTCAGATCCCCTGCGATTTGACCTGGGGCTACTGCGACCTCGCCAACAAACCCCGCGACCTGCACGGCCTGGCCGAAGACGCCGAAGAGTTGCGCAGCCTCGGCTATCGCCACGAAGTACGCCTGCTACAAGCCAGCGAGATGAGCAGCGTGATCGGCTCCGACCGTTACGTGGGCGGCATGATCGACATGGGCTCCGGCCACCTGCACCCGCTGAACCTGGCGCTGGGTGAAGCCGCCGCCGCGCAGCAACTGGGCGTGCAGCTGTTTGAACAATCCGCCGTCACCCGGATCGACTACGGCCCCGAGGTCAACGTGCACACCGCCCACGGCAACGTGCGCGCCAAGACCCTGGTGCTGGCCTGCAACGCCTACCTGAATGGCCTGAACCCGCAACTCAGTGGCAAAGTGCTGCCAGCTGGCAGCTACATCATCGCCACCGAACCGTTGAGCGAAGCCCAGGCCGCCCAACTGTTGCCACAAAATATGGCCGTGTGCGACCAGCGGGTGACGGTGGACTACTTCCGCCTGTCCGCCGACCGACGCCTGTTGTTCGGCGGTGCCTGCCACTATTCGGGCCGTGATCCGCAGGACATCGGCGCCTACATGCGTCCGAAAATGCTCAAGGTGTTCCCGCAACTGGCCGACGTGAAGATCGACTACCAGTGGGGCGGCATGATCGGCATCGGCGCCAACCGCCTGCCGCAGATCGGCCGGCTGCCCGACCAACCCAACGTGTATTACGCCCAGGCCTACGCCGGCCACGGCCTCAACGCCACGCACCTGGCGGGCAAACTGCTGGCCGAAGCCATCAGCGGCCAGCAACAGGGGCGCTTCGACCTGTTCGCCCAGGTGCCGCACATCACGTTCCCCGGCGGCAAGCATCTGCGCTCGCCGCTGCTGGCATTGGGCATGCTCTGGCACCGCTTCAAAGAGCTGGTGTGATCAGCCGCGCCAGAACGGCTTAACCCCTTCCTCGCGCGCCTGTTCGGCGCTGAGGCCAATGTCCCGCAGCTGCTCCGCGGTCAGCTCCAGCAAGGCCTTGCGGGTGTGGCGGCGATGCCAGAACAGACTCCAGCGGCTGCTGGCCGGCGCCGCCAGCGCGCGTCCCTGCCCCGCTTCCAATTCCTGACCCCGTAACGCCAACCGCACATCGCTCATGCCGCTCATTGTGTTGCCCCTCAGTTGCCTGTTGCCATGAGTGACTAGGATGGGCGCGCGGGCAAAACCATTACAGATTCAATCATTTTTTATTAAATCCATACAGACACTGCCTATAGGGGGCTGAATCCTGTATTTTCGCTGCATCTGTACCGGTCTCCTGGGAGCGACCACCATGACCCTCTATGTGAACCTCGCCGAACTATTGGGCACCCGTATCGAACAAGGCTTCTATCGCCCCGGCGATCGCCTGCCCTCCGTACGGGCCTTGAGCGTGGAACACGGGGTCAGCCTGAGCACCGTGCAACAGGCCTATCGTTTGCTGGAAGACAACGGCATGGCGATGCCCAAGCCCAAGTCCGGCTACTTTGTGCCGGTCGGCCGCGAGCTGCCGGCCCTGCCAGAGATCGGGCGCCCGGCCCAACGCCCGGTGGATATTTCCCAGTGGGACCAGGTGCTGGAACTGATTCGCGCTGTCCCGCGCAAAGATGTCATACAGATGGGCCGAGGCATGCCGGATGTATTGTCGCCGACCCTCAAGCCCCTGCTGCGCAGCCTGGCCCGCGTGAGCCGTCGCCAGGATCTGCCGGGGCTGTATTACGACAACATCATGGGCTGTATGGAATTGCGTGAGCAGATCGCCCGACTGTCATTGGATTCCGGCTGCCAACTGAACGCCGACGACATCGTGATCACCACCGGCTGCCACGAGGCACTGTCCGCCAGCATCCACGCCATTTGTGAGCCCGGGGATATCGTCGCGGTGGACTCGCCGAGCTTTCACGGCGCCATGCAAACCCTCAAGGGCCTGGGCATGAAAGCCCTGGAAATCCCCACCGACCCCATCACCGGTATCAGCCTCGAAGCCCTGGAACTGGCCCTGGAGCAGTGGCCGATCAAGGTCATCCAGCTCACCCCCAACTGCAACAACCCCCTGGGCTACATCATGCCGGAGGCACGCAAGCGGGCCCTGCTGACCCTGGCCCAGCGCTTTGACGTGGCGATCATCGAAGACGATGTGTATGGCGAATTGGCCTACAGCTACCCGCGCCCGCGCACGATCAAATCCTTCGACGAAGATGGCCGCGTGTTGCTGTGCAGTTCGTTCTCGAAAACCCTGGCCCCCGGCCTGCGCATTGGCTGGGTGGCGCCGGGACGTTACCTGGAACGGGTGCTGCACATGAAATACATCAGCACCGGCTCCACCGCGACCCAACCGCAGATCGCCATTGCCGAGTTCCTAAAAAGCGGGCATTTCGAACCACATTTGCGGCGGATGCGTACCCAATACCAGCGTAATCGCGACTTGATGCTCGACTGGGTCAGCCGTTACTTCCCTGCGGGTACGCGGGCCAGTCGCCCTCAAGGCAGCTTTATGCTGTGGATCGAGCTGCCTGACGGCTTCGATACGCTGAAGCTCAACCGGATGCTGATGGAACAAGCCGTACAGGTGGCCGTGGGCAGTATCTTTTCGGCGTCCGGCAAGTACCGGAACTGCCTGCGCATGAACTACGCTGCCAAGCCAACCCCGCAGATTGAAGAAGCCGTGCGCAAGGTCGGCGCTGCCGCGATCAAGCTGCTGGCCGACACGGTGGACTGACCTTTCGCGGGAAATAGCCGTCATATGCCTACAACCGCCCTGACCCGGAAGCGACCCCCTTGATGATTCGACGGCTACTCCCGCTTCTCCTGCTGGGCGCCCTGGGCGGCTGCGCCACGGTGACCACACCGCGCATCCCCAGCGACGCCCTGCCCGCCGCACAGTCGTCATTCGGCCGCTCGATCCAGGCCCAGGCCGCCCCTTACCAGGGCCGCTCCGGGTTTCGCCTGCTGCCCAACAGCAGCGAAGCCTTCATGGCCCGCGCCGAATTGATCCGCAACGCCCAGACCAGCCTCGATTTGCAGTACTACATCGTCCACGACGGCATCAGCACGCGCATGCTCGTGGATGAGTTGCTCAAGGCGGCTGACCGTGGCGTGCGCATTCGCATCCTGCTGGACGACACCACCAGCGACGGCCTCGACCAGATCATCGCCACCCTCGCCGCCCATCCCAAGATCGAAATTCGCCTGTTCAACCCGCTGCACCTGGGGCGCAGCACCGGCGTGACGCGGGCGATGGGGCGCCTGTTCAACCTGTCGCTGCAACACCGGCGCATGCACAACAAGCTGTGGCTGGCCGACAACAGTGTGGCCATCGTCGGCGGGCGCAATTTGGGCGATGAGTATTTCGACGCCGAGCCCAACCTGAACTTCACCGACATCGACATGCTCAGCGTGGGCCCGGTGGCCGAGCAGCTCGGGCACAGCTTCGACCAGTACTGGAACAGCGCGCTGAGCAAGCCGATTGACGACTTCGTCTCCAACGCCCCGTCCAAAGGCGATCTGGCCGCCGCGCGCGTGCGCCTGGAAGCGTCCCTGGCGGAATCACGCCAGCAGAACCACGCGCTGTACAACCGCCTGCGCACCTACCAGACCCAGCCCCGCATGGACATCTGGCGGCGCGAGCTGATCTGGGCCTGGAACCAGGCGCTGTGGGATGCGCCGAGCAAAGTGCTGGCCACCGCCGAACCCGACCCTCGATTGCTGCTGACCACCCAACTAGCGCCGGAACTGGAGGGGGTCAACCACGAGCTGATGATGATCTCGGCGTACTTTGTGCCGGGCGAACCGGGGCTGGTGTACTTGACCGGTCGCGCGGACGCGGGGGTGTCGGTGAGCCTGCTGACCAACTCGCTGGAAGCCACCGACGTGCCGGCCGTGCACGGTGGCTATGCGCCGTACCGCAAGGCGCTGCTGGAACATGGGGTGAAACTCTATGAGTTGCGCCGCCAACCGGGTGATGGCGGCGGCAGCGGGCCGCATCTGTTTCGACGTGGCACCTACCGAGGCTCGGATTCGAGCCTGCACAGCAAGGCAATGATCTTTGATCGGGAAAAATCCTTCATCGGCTCGTTCAATTTCGACCCGCGCTCGGTGCTGTGGAACACCGAGGTGGGTGTGCTGGTGGACAGTCCCGAGTTGGCGGAGCACGTGCGCAACCTGGCCTCGCAGGGCATGGCGCCGGCGTTGAGTTATGAGGCGAAGTTGCTGGATGGCCAGGTGGTGTGGGTGACCGAGGATAACGGCCAACTGCACACATTGCCCCGTGAGCCGGGCAGTTGGTGGCGGCGGTTCAATGCATGGTTCGCCACTAGCGTGGGACTGGAACGCATGCTCTAAAAACACCACCGTTCCACTGTGGGAGCTGGCTTGCCTGCGATGGCGGTGGGTCAGTCGCCAGCTGCTTCGCCTGACACACCCTCATCGCAGGCAAGCCAGCTCCCACAGTTGACCGTATTTCAAATCAGGCTGGCTGCGTTACGCCGAACGCCCCTTGGCGCAGCAGCAACACCACCAACCCCAACGCACCCGCCGCCATCAACCACGGCAACGCATGCCCGCTGATCCACTGGCTCCCCGCCCCTGCCACCAACGGCCCGATCAGGCAACCGATGCCCCACAACTGCGCCACATGGGCATTCGCCCGCACCAGCGCATCATCGCGGTAACGCTCGCCGATCAGAATCAGCGACAGCGTGAACAAGCCGCCAGCACTGGCACCGAACACCACCCACACCGGCCAGATCAGCGGCGTGTGCAGCAGCACCGGAATGGCCAGGCTCGACGCCAGCAACAGCACCGCGCACGCCAGGAACAGCGAGCGGCGCGGCAAGTAGTCGGCCAGTGCGCCGATGGGCAATTGCAGCAACGCATCGCCGACGACCACGGTGCTGACCATCGCCAGGGCGATCTCGGCAGTGAAGCCCTGCTGCAGGCAATACACCGGCAGCAGTGTCAGAATCATCGCCTCGAACGCGGCGAACAATGCCACCGCCCAGGCAATCGCCGGCAGGCTCCGACAGAAGCGCCACAGGTCGACGAAAGTCACGCTGAACGACTCGGCGGTCGGTGCGCCAGAGCGCCCCAGCAACAACACTGGCGCGACCACCAACAGGCCAACGCCGACCCAGAAACCGTAATCGTGGTCGGTGCCGATCACGCCCAACAGCAACGGCCCGGACAGCTGGCTCAGGGCATAACTGCAGCCATACAACGCCACCAGCCGGCCACGCCACTGCTCGACCACCAGTTGGTTGATCCAGCTTTCGCCGAGGATAAACACGATGGTCAGGATCACCCCGATCATCAGCCGCAGCACCAGCCACACCGGGTAGCTGGGCAAGATTGCCAGCAAGCCGATGGACACCGCACCGGCCCACAGGCACAGGCGCATCAGGTTGGCAGTGCCCAGCCAGGAGGCCATGCGGCTGGAGATCTTCGCCCCCAGTAGTACGCCAAAGGCCGGCATCGCGGCCATCACACCGATGGCGAAGCTGCCGTAGCCCCAGCCTTCAAGGCGCAGGGACACCAGCGGCATGCTGACACCCAGGGCCAGGCCGACGCTGAGTACCGACGCCAGGACGGCGAAATAAGTCGCCCAACGCATTTCCACGCTCCTGTGGATAACTTTCAGAACACACAAAACAACTGTGGGAGCGGGCTTGTGTGGGAGCCGGGCTTGCCCGCGATGCAGGCACCTCGGTGTGTCAGTCACACCGGGGTGATGCTATCGCAGGCAAGCCAGCTCCCACACAAAAGCCGGCTCCCACATTATTTGCCCTGCGGTGTTGCTTAGAGCTTGATCCAGGTGGATTTCAGCTCGGTGTATTTGTCGAACGCATGCAGCGACTTGTCGCGGCCATTACCCGACTGCTTGAAGCCACCAAACGGGGCGGTCATATCGCCGCCGTCGTATTGGTTGACCCACACGCTACCGGCGCGCAGGGCCTTGGCGGTCAGGTGCGCCTTGGAAATATCCGCCGTCCACACCGCTGCGGCCAGGCCATAGATGGTGTCGTTGGCAATGGCGACGGCTTCTTCGGCGCTGTCGAAGGTGATCACCGACAGGACCGGCCCGAAGATCTCTTCCTTGGCGATCTTCATCGCGTTGGTCACACCGTCGAAAATCGTCGGTTCGACGTAGGTGCCGCCGGTTTCTTCCAGGGTGCGCTTGCCGCCCGCGACCAATTTGGCGCCGTCGGCGTGGCCGGCTTCGATGTAGGACAGCACGGTATTCATCTGCTGGGTGTCCACCAGCGCGCCGACGTTGGTGGCCGGGTCCAGCGGGTTGCCTGGCTTCCAGCCCTTGAGGGCTTCGATCACCAGGGGCAGGAACTTGTCCTTGATCGAGCGCTCGACGAGCAGGCGCGAACCGGCGGTGCAGACTTCGCCCTGGTTGAAGGCGATGGCACCGGCGGCGGATTCGGCGGCAGCTTGCAGGTCCGGGGCGTCGGCGAACACGATGTTCGGGCTCTTGCCGCCGGCTTCCAGCCACACGCGCTTCATGTTCGATTCACCGGAGCGGATCAACAGTTGCTTGGCGATCTTGGTAGAGCCGGTAAACACCAGGGTATCGACGTCCATGTGCAGCGCCAGCGCGTTGCCCACGGTGTGGCCGTAACCCGGCAGTACGTTGAATACGCCTTTTGGAATACCCGCTTCAACGGCCAGGGCAGCGATGCGGATGGCGGTCAGTGGGGATTTTTCGGACGGCTTGAGTATCACCGAGTTACCGGTGGACAGCGCCGGGCCGAGCTTCCAGCAGGCCATCATCAGGGGGAAGTTCCACGGCACGATGGCGGCGACAACGCCGACTGGCTCGCGTGTCACCAGGCCGAGCTGGTCGTGGGGGGTGGCCGCGACTTCATCGTAGATCTTGTCGATGGCCTCGCCGCTCCAGCTCAACGCGTTGGCGGCGCCGGGCACGTCGATATTCAGGGAGTCGCTGATCGGCTTGCCCATGTCCAGGGTTTCCAACAGCGCCAGCTCTTCGGCGTTGGCCTTGAGCAGCGCAGCGAAACGGATCATGGTGGCTTTGCGTTTGGCCGGCGCCAAGCGCGACCAGACACCGGAATTGAAAGTGGCGCGGGCATTTTCCACGGCGCGCTGGGCGTCAGCGGCGTCACAGCTGGCAACAGTGGCCAGCAAGCGGCCATCGACCGGACTGATGCATTCGAAGGTGTCGCCGGAAACGGCGTGGGTGTACTCGCCATTGAGGTAGGCGCGGCCTTCGATCTTCAGGTCCTTGGCGCGTTGTTCCCAGTCGGCACGGGTCAGGGTGGTCATGCGAGTGTCCTCCTCTTATTGAATACAAGGGCCAGGCGATGTCCCCCGGCAACCTCAAAGAATTCTTGCCCGGCCAGCCTGCTGTTCGGCTCAAGGCAGCTGCCACCCTAAACCAGCGGCTGGGGATGTTTCAATATATTTGACATAACGCCGGCAAACGCCCTTGCGATGTTCATTTTAATAAACATAGACTTTGGGCTCCCCAACCGCAGGCCAGACGGGACACGCACATGAACATCCAGGACATCGTCGACTTCAGCCAAGCCAAGACCCCCGCCGACCGTTACCGCCCCGCCGCCGAGAAAATCCTCAAGGGCGACCCCGAGCAAACGATCTACAACCACTACAACAGCCCGTGCGGCCAGATGAGCGCGGGCGTCTGGGAAGGTGAAGTCGGGCAGTGGAAGGTCAACTACACCGAGCACGAATACTGCGAGATTGTGCAGGGCGTTTCGGTATTGCGCGATGCGGACGGCAACGCCAAGACCTTGCGCAGTGGCGACCGCTTCGTGATCCCGGCCGGTTTCAGCGGCACCTGGGAAGTGCTGGAGCCGTGCCGCAAGATCTACGTGGTGTTTGAACAGAAGGCCTGATCAGCAAATCCCAGACAAAAAAAAGCCCGCATCGTGAGATACGGGCTTTTTTTCACAAGGAAGAAAATCAATTACTTGATTTTGCCTTCTTTGTAGATCACGTGCTTGCGAACGCGCGGGTCGAACATTTTCTTTTCGAGCTTGTCCGGGGTAGTACGCTTGTTCTTGTCGGTAGTGTAGAAGTGACCAGTACCGGCGCTAGAGATCATTCGAATCAATTCACGCATGATAGAGCTCCTTAGATCTTGCCAGCGCGGCGGATTTCGGCCAGCACGACAGTGATGCCACGCTTGTCGATGATGCGCATGCCTTTAGCAGATACGCGCAGACGAACAAAACGTTTCTCTTCTTCAACCCAGAAGCGGTGATGCTGCAGGTTTGGCAGGAAACGACGACGGGTTTTGTTATTTGCGTGGGAAATGTTATTCCCAGTCACCGGACCCTTACCGGTAACTTGACATACTCTCGACATGCCTCAGCCCTCTAAAACCACATGCCCAACCCGGCATGGGTTGGCCGCTTAATCTCTCAGTCATTTGGCGCCAGGCGCCGCGTTTCTTTAGGGTCTTACCGGCTACACCTACAAGCGAAGGAACCGGGCCCCTAGAAAAGAGCGCTGCTTTATACCAGAAAGACCCTAGTGCAACAACAGCCCGTGTGTTTTTACCGGCGTAAATCTAGGCAAAACACACCTGAACCGTTGCCAGGAGGGGCCGCTGTCACAGCCGACCGCTCGTCGCACCAAATGATTTACAGCGCCCACGCGCACGGCAAAGTGCGCAGCGGAACGCGCTGAGGCGCCATGAAAACAGCATTTGAGGCAAAAGCACAGGCAAAAATGGACTAGTCATTTACCAATCAGACCTCTACGGTAGGACTTTTCCAGACTGCACTCGCAGATGGGCCTTCGATCTGCAAAGGAAACCAAACATGCGCCTCGCTGCCCTACCGCTATTGCTAGCCCCTCTCTTTATCGCCCCGCTGGCCTCTGCCGCCAGCAACTTGAGCGTCTGCACCGAGGCCAGCCCCGAAGGGTTCGATGTGGTGCAATACAACTCGCTGACCACCACCAACGCCTCGGCCGACGTGCTGATGAACCGCCTGGTGGACTACGACGCAGCCAGCGGCAAGCTGGTGCCCAGCCTGGCGGACAGCTGGGAAGTGTCGCCAGATGGCCTGACCTACACCTTCAAGCTGCACCCGGACGTGAAGTTCCACCGCACCGAGTACTTCACCCCCAGCCGCACCCTAACCGCCGAAGACGTGCGCTTCAGCTTCGAACGCATGCTCGACCCGGCCAACCCATGGCACAAGATCGCCCAGAGCGGCTTCCCCCACGCGCAGTCGCTGCAACTGCCGACGCTGGTGAAGAAGATCGACGCCCTCGACCCGCTGACCGTGCGCTTCACCCTGGATCACGCCGACTCGACGTTCCTCGCCGCCCTGAGCATGGGTTTTGCCTCGATCTATCCAGCCGAATACGCCGACAAGCTGCTCAAGGCCGGCACCCCGGAGAAGCTCAATAGCCAACCGATCGGTACCGGGCCGTTCATCTTCAGCCGCTTCCAGAAAGACGCTGTGGTGCGCTACAAGGCCAACCCGGATTACTTCGCCGGCAAACCGTCTGTGGATAACTTGATCTTTGCCATCACCCCGGACGCCAACGTGCGCCTGCAGAAACTGCACCGCGACGAATGCCAGATCGCCCTGTCGCCCAAGCCCCTGGATGTGGGCGAGGCCGAAAAGGACCCGGCGCTCAAGGTCGAGAAAACCCCGGCCTTCATGACCGCCTTCGTCGCCATCAACAGCCAGCACCCGCCGCTGGACAAGGCCGAAGTGCGCCAGGCGATCAACCTGGCGTTCGACAAGGCCAGCTACCTCAAGGCCGTGTTTGAAGGCACCGCCGAAGCCGCCAACGGCCCTTACCCGCCCAACACTTGGGGCTATGCCAAGGATTTGCCGGGTTATCCACAGGACCTCGCGAAAGCCAAAGCCTTGCTGGACCGTGCCGGACTCAAGGACGGCTTCAAGACCACCATTTGGACGCGCCCCACCGGCAGCCTGCTGAACCCCAACCCCAACCTCGGCGCGCAATTGTTGCAAGCCGACCTGGCCAAGGTCGGCATCCAGGCCGAGATCCGCGTGATCGAATGGGGCGAACTGATTCGCCCGCGCCAAGGCCGGCGAGCACGACCTGCTGTTCATGGGCTGGGCCGGCGACAACGGCGACCCGGATAACTTCCTGACGCCGCAGTTCTCCTGCGCGGCGGTGAAATCCGGCACCAACTTCGCGCGCTACTGCGACCTGGCCCTGGACAAACTGATCAGCGCCGGCAAGACCACCAACGAACAAGGGGTGCGCAGCAAGCTGTATCAACAGGCCCAGGCGCAGATCCAGCAGCAGGCGTTGTGGTTGCCGCTGGCGCACCCGACCGCGTTTGCCCTGGCACGCAA
Organism: Pseudomonas sp. FP453; assembly: GCF_030687495.1. Classification (NCBI taxonomy): domain Bacteria; kingdom Pseudomonadati; phylum Pseudomonadota; class Gammaproteobacteria; order Pseudomonadales; family Pseudomonadaceae; genus Pseudomonas; species Pseudomonas sp. FP453. The sequence goes on from NZ_CP117435.1 coordinate 6,066,219, forward strand.
AACGGTCGAGGGCTACCAGGTGAGCCCGTTCGGTCGCCAGGATTTTTCGAAGGTCAGCGTCAAGCCCTGAGCTGCAAGCTGCAAGCCCACTTGAGGCTTGCAGCTTCAACCTTGCAGCTGCCCCCCCCCCCTATATCCAGCCATATTCCGCCATCGACAATGGATCACCATCCCCAACGATGATGTGATCCAGCACCCGCACATCCACCACTTCCAAGGCCTTTTGCAGCAGCTTGGTCAATTTCCGATCAGCCGCACTGGGCTCAAGGCTGCCGGAAGGGTGGTTGTGACACAGGATCAACGCGGCGGCGTTGTAGGCCAGGGCACGCTTGACCACTTGTCGCGGGTAAACCACTGCCGTGTCGATAGTCCCCTGGGACAACGCCTCAAACCCCAGCACCCGATGCTTCGAATCGAGAAACAGGCAGCCGAAGACCTCATGGGGCTCATGGCGCAATAACGCCTTGAGGTAATTACGTACCGCTACCGGGCTTTCCAGCACCGACTCACTGCGCAAGCGCTCGGCCATATGCCGCCGAGCCATCTCCAGCACCGCCTGCAACTGCGCAAACTTCGCCGGCCCCAAGCCCAAATGCTGGCTGAACAACGCCTGGCCGGCCTCCAACAGCGGGCGCAAGCCGCCAAACTGCGCCAACAGATGCCGCGCCAAGTCCACCGCACTTTTGCCGGAAACCCCGGTGCGCAGGAAGATCGCCAACAGTTCGGCGTCAGACAGGCTCGCCGCCCCCCCTTCCAACAGCTTCTCCCGTGGCCGCTCCGCCACAGGCCAGTCCCGAATACTCATCCCACCTCCCTCTCCACCTGTGCGCCGCTGTTGCCTGGCGGGCGCTGTGTTATCGTAAGCCCTCTTTTTTGCATGTGATTTCCCCTGGGAAGGGGGCATCGCAGGCGTCACTGAACTGGCATCACTGAACTGGAAAGGCAAACCAATGCAGCGTCTGTATCGGAAACGCATCGTTCTCGGCGTCGGCGGCGGCATTGCCGCCTACAAGAGCGCAGAACTGGTTCGCAGGCTCCTGGACCATGGCGCCGAAGTGCGCGTGGTCATGACACGCGGCGGCAGTGAGTTCATCACCCCGCTGACCATGCAAGCGCTGTCCGGCCACCCGGTTCACCTCGACCTGCTGGACCCGGCAGCCGAAGCCGCCATGGGCCATATCGAGCTGGCCAAATGGGCCGACCTGGTGCTGATCGCCCCGGCCACCGCCGACCTGATCGCCCGCCTGGCCCAGGGCATCGCCGATGACCTGCTGACCACCCTGGTACTGGCCACCGATGCCACCGTGGCCATCGCCCCGGCCATGAACCAGGCCATGTGGCGCGACCCGGCCACCCAGGCCAACACCCAACTCCTGCAAAGCCGCGGCCTCAAGGTGTTCGGCCCGGCGTCTGGCAGCCAGGCCTGCGGCGACGTCGGCATGGGCCGCATGCTGGAAGCCACCGATCTCGCGCTGTGTGCAGCGGAGTGCTTCCAGCACCTGGCCCTGACTGGCAAGCACGTGCTGATCACCGCTGGCCCGACCCAGGAAAACATCGACCCGGTGCGCTACATCACCAACCATAGCTCAGGAAAAATGGGCTTTGCCTTGGCAGAGGCGGCGGTCGAGGCAGGCGCACGCGTCACCCTGATCACCGGGCCGGTGCATTTGCCCACCCCTGATCGGGTCACGCGAATCGACGTGGTCAGCGCCCGCGACATGCTTGCGGCCTGCGAGGCAGCCATTCCCTGCGACCTGTTCATCGCCTCGGCAGCAGTTGCGGACTACCGTCCGGAAGTCGTCGCCCCGCAAAAGCTCAAGAAAGACCCTACGAGCGGTGACGGCCTGCTCCTGCAAATGGTGCGCAACCCGGACATCCTGGCCACCATCGCCACGCGTCCCGACCGCCCGTTCAGTGTCGGCTTCGCCGCCGAGACCGAGCATCTGCTGGACTACGCCGCACGCAAATTGAAAGACAAAAACCTCGACCTGATCGTTGCCAACGATGTCGCCAACCCGAGCATCGGCTTCAACAGCGAGGAAAACGCCTGCAGCGTGATCGACCGCGAGCTGCACGCCACCCTTTTCGCCCAGACCAGCAAGGGCAAGATTGCCCGCCAACTGATCTCTTTTATCGCCCAACGGCTGAACCAGGTTTAATTTCCATGCACGCTTTGCAAGCCAAGATCCTCGACCCCCGCATCGGCACCGACTTCCCACTGCCGGCCTACGCCACTCCAGGCTCCGCCGGCCTGGACCTGCGCGCCATGCTCAAGGAAGACACCGTCCTTGAACCGGGCCAGACCATCCTGATTCCCACCGGCCTGTCGATCTACGTCGGCGACCCTGGCCTGGCGGCGCTGATCCTGCCGCGCTCGGGCCTGGGCCATAAGCACGGCATCGTGCTGGGCAACCTGGTCGGCCTGATCGACTCGGACTACCAGGGCGAACTGATGGTGTCGTGCTGGAACCGTGGCCAGACCGCGTTCAACATCGTTGTCGGCGAGCGCATCGCTCAGTTGGTACTGGTACCCGTGGTGCAGGCGCACTTCGAACTGGTCGAGGAATTTGCTGAAACACAACGCGGCGCAGGCGGCTTTGGCCATTCCGGCAGCCACTGACTAAGCTGAATCAGGCCGGGCACCCCTGCCCGGCCCGACGCCACCGCATGGCTTTTCAGGATGAAGAATGCGCGGTTCTAATCAGCGAGATTTCCCCAGCGAAATCAGTGCATTACGCAGAGAAAAGCACGGAGCCACTGCGCCGATGGCACTTTTGCACCACGAACTCTGCGCCAAAAAAGTCGTCATACCCTTCAGTTTGAGCCTGCCGGTCAGCCGCTTTACGGCCAGCCTTGCCCCCTTCAGATGGAGTTTCCCCCCGCGATGAGTACCGCACGAGTAGCCCCGACATTCCCCGACAGCATCTTTCGCGCCTATGACATCCGTGGCGTAGTGCCCAAGACCCTGACGGCCGAAACCGCCTACTGGATCGGCCGCGCCATCGGCGCCCAGAGCCTGGCCCAGGATGAGCCGAACGTCTCGGTAGGCCGTGACGGCCGCCTGTCCGGCCCTGAGCTGGTCGAGCAGTTGATCCAGGGCCTGGCCGACAGCGGCTGCCATGTCAGCGATGTCGGCCTGGTGCCAACCCCTGCGCTGTACTACGCCGCCAACGTACTGGCCGGCAAGTCCGGGGTCATGCTCACCGGCAGCCATAACCCATCGGACTACAACGGCTTCAAGATCGTCATCGCCGGCGACACCCTTGCCAACGAGCAAATCCAGGCCCTGCACACGCGCCTGAAGACCAATGACCTGACCAGCGGCAAGGGCAGCATCACCAAGGTCGACATCCTGCAGCGCTACTCCGATGAAATCACCCGCGACGTCAAACTCGCACGCCGCCTCCTCAAAGTGGTGGTGGATTGCGGCAATGGCGCGGCCGGCGTGATCGCCCCGCAACTGCTCGAAGCCCTGAACTGCGAAGTGATCCCGCTGTTCTGCGACGTTGACGGCAACTTCCCCAACCACCACCCAGACCCGGGCAAGCCAGAGAATCTGGTGGACCTGATCGCCAAGGTCAAGGAAACCGGGGCTGACGTCGGCCTGGCCTTTGACGGCGACGGTGACCGTGTCGGCGTGGTGACTGAAACCGGCGAGATCGTGTTCCCCGACCGCCTGCTGATGCTGTTCGCCCGTGACGTGGTGGCGCGCAACCCCAACGCCGAGATCATCTTTGACGTGAAGTGCACCCGCCGCCTCACCCCGCTGATCAAGGAATATGGCGGCCGCCCGCTAATGTGGAAGACCGGTCACTCGTTGATCAAAAAGAAAATGAAGGAAACCGGCGCCCTGTTGGCCGGCGAAATGAGCGGCCACGTGTTCTTCAAGGAGCGCTGGTTCGGCTTTGACGACGGCATTTACAGCGCCGCTCGTCTGCTGGAGATCCTCAGCAAGGAAAAATCCACCGCCGAAGAGCTGTTTCAGACCTTCCCGAATGATATTTCTACGCCAGAGATCAATATCCATGTGACCGAGGAGAGCAAATTCAGCATCATTGACGCACTGCACGATGCGCAATGGGGCGAAGGCGCCAACCTGACCACCATTGATGGCGTGCGAGTCGATTACGCCCAAGGCTGGGGCCTGGTTCGCGCGTCCAACACCACACCGGTGCTGGTCCTGCGCTTCGAGGCGGATACCGAGGCCGAGTTGCAGCGCATCAAGGACGTGTTCCACGCCCAGTTGAAACGTGTGGCCCCTGATCTCCAATTACCGTTCTGATTTTTTTGCACCGGAGCCCTGAATGACCCTCGAACGCGAAGCCGCTGCCAACACCGCCAAGGTCCTTTCCGAAGCGTTGCCTTACATTCGACGCTATGTCGGCAAGACGCTGGTGATCAAGTACGGCGGCAATGCCATGGAAAGCGAAGAGCTGAAAACCGGCTTTGCCCGCGACATCGTGTTGATGAAAGCCGTAGGGATCAACCCGGTGGTGGTCCACGGTGGCGGCCCGCAGATCGGCGACCTGCTCAAGCGCTTGTCGATCGAGAGCCACTTCATCGATGGCATGCGCGTGACCGACGCGCAGACCATGGACGTGGTGGAAATGGTCCTCGGTGGCCAGGTGAACAAGGACATCGTCAACCTGATCAACCGCCACGGTGGCAGCGCCATCGGCCTGACCGGCAAGGACGCGGAGCTGATCCGCGCGAAAAAACTGACGGTCACCCGTCAGACGCCGGAAATGACCCAGCCGGAAATCATCGACATCGGCCAGGTGGGCGAAGTGATCGGTATCAACACCGACCTGCTGAACCTGCTGGTCAAGGGTGACTTCATCCCGGTGATCGCGCCTATCGGCGTGGGCGCCAACGGCGAGTCCTACAACATCAACGCCGACCTGGTGGCGGGCAAGGTGGCGGAAGCGCTGAAGGCTGAAAAGCTGATGCTGCTGACCAACATCGCCGGCCTGATGGACAAGGAAGGCAAGGTGTTGACCGGCTTGACCACGCAACAAGTGGACGAGCTGATCGCCGACGGCACCATCTACGGCGGCATGCTGCCGAAGATCCGTTGCGCACTGGAAGCAGTGCAAGGCGGCGTGGGCAGCTCGCTGATCCTCGATGGCCGGGTACCGAATGCAATCCTGCTGGAAATCTTCACCGACACCGGTGTGGGCACGCTGATCAGTAACCGCAAGCGTCCTTAAACGCTACAAACAAAAAGGCCCCGCTCAACCTGATTGAGCGGGGCCTTTTTGTTTGTACTCGGTCCACATGTGGGAGCTGGCTTGCCTGCGATGACGGCGGCACATTCAACAACAATGTCGCCAGATAAACCGCTATCGCGGGCAAGCCCGCTCCCACACAGGCCCAGCTCCCACTGTATTACTGAACGCCGAACTGCTCGCGGTACGCCTTGACCGCCGGCAAATGCTGCTTGAGCTGCGGATCATCTTCCAGGAACTGCAACACCTGGTTCAGCGACACGATGCTCACCACCGGAATGCCGAAGTCACGCTCCACTTCCTGGATCGCCGACAACTCACCGTTGCCGCGCTCCTGGCGGTTCAGCGCGATCAGCACGCCAGCAGCCTTGGCGCCGTCCTGGGAGGCGATGATCTGCATCACCTCGCGGATCGCGGTACCGGCGGTAATTACGTCGTCGATGATCAGCACATCGCCAGTGAGCGGCGCGCCCACCAGGCTGCCGCCTTCGCCATGGGCCTTGGCTTCCTTGCGGTTGAAGCACCACGGCAGATCCTGCCCATGATGTTCCGCCAACGCCACGGCCGTTGCGGCGGCCAGGGGAATGCCCTTGTAGGCCGGGCCGAACAGCACGTCGAAGGAAATACCGCTTTCAACGATGGCCGCCGCGTAGAAACGACCCAGCTGAGCCAGGGCCGATCCCGAGTTGAACAAGCCCGCATTGAAGAAGTACGGGCTGGTGCGCCCGGACTTCAAAGTGAACTCACCGAAGCGCAAAACGCCGCGATCGATGGCAAAACGAATGAAATCGCGTTGATACGCCTGCATGAAAAAAGCCTCAGATACCACGGATTTAGCTAATTAGTTAGACGGCGTGTATCATACACGCACGCGATTTTTGGGGCCATTTATGCGGATCATCAGTGTGAACGTTAATGGTATTCAGGCTGCAGTCGAGCGTGGTTTGCTCAGTTGGCTGCAAGCCCAGAATGCCGACGTCATCTGCCTGCAGGATACCCGCGCCTCCGCCTTTGAACTGGACGACCCAGCCTTCCAACTGGATGGCTACTTCCTTTATGCCTGCGATGCCGAAGTGCCCACCCAAGGTGGCGTGGCTTTGTATTCGCGGTTGCAACCCAAGGCGGTCATCAGCGGCCTCGGCTTCGAGACAGCCGACCGCTACGGGCGCTACCTGCAAGCCGATTTCGATAAGGTCAGCATCGCGACCTTGCTGCTTCCTTCGGGGCAGAACGGCGATGAAGACTTGAACCAGAAATTCAAGCTAATGGACGACTTCGCCCGTTATCTGGATAAACAGCGACGCAAACGTCGCGAGTACATTTATTGTGGCTCGCTGTACGTGGCGCAACAGAAGCTGGATATCAAGAACTGGCGCGACAGCCAGCAATCCCCGGGCTTCCTGGCGCCGGAACGGGCCTGGATGGACGAGATTGTCGGCAACATGGGTTATGTCGATGCCCTGCGCGAAGTCAGCCGCGAAGGCGACCAGTACAGCTGGTGGCCAGACAACGAACAGGCTGAGATGCTCAACCTGGGCTGGCGTTTCGACTACCAGCTGCTGACCCCGGGTCTGCGCCGGTTCGTGCGCAGCGCACGCTTGCCGCGCCAGCCGCGTTTCTCGCAGCACGCGCCGCTGATCGTGGACTACGACTGGACACTGACCATCTGAGGTCTTTTCCCAGGTACAAAAAAACCGACATCGCTGTCGGTTTTTTTGTGGGCGCTCATTATTTGATCAGTCGCCAGGTCAAGGGGTAGCGATAGGCAATCCCCTTGTTGGCCTTGATCGCACCGATGATCGTCAGCGCGACACCGGCGATGGCCAGCGCCGTCATCAGGAAGAACCCAATGACCGCGAAAGCCAGCACGATGCACACGATCCAGGCGATGGCCACGGTGATCTGGAAGTTCAGCGCTTCCTTGCCCTGATCATCAATGAACGGGTCCAGCTCTTTCTTCATCTGCCACAGGATCAGCGGCCCGACAACGCTGCCGAAGGGGAACACAAACCCCAGAAACGCCGCGAGATGGCACAACATCGCACCCTGGCGCACTTCGTAGGAAGGCGTAGGCACCGGCATTTGGCTGTCATTCATGGCGCGTCTCCTTGAGGCAGGTATCAGTCGGCCAGTGCGGCGTTCTGCAGTTCGAAGATTTCGGTCATGCCTTTCTGGGCCAGGGCCAGCATGGCGTTCAGCTCGGCCGGCTGGAATGGCGCGCCTTTCGGCGGTGCCCTGCACTTCGATGAAACCACCGGTGCTGGTCATGACCACGTTCAGGTCGGTCTCGGCGGCCGAGTCTTCCAGGTAGTCCAGGGTCCAGCACAGGCTCGCCCTGGTACATGCCCACCGAGACGGCGGCGATCATTTGCTTGAGCGGGTCACCGCCCTTCAGGCCGCCACGCTTCTTGATCACTTTCAGCGCATCGACCAGGGCCACCATGGCGCCAGTGATGGATGCCGTGCGGGTGCCGCCATCGGCCTGGATCACGTCGCAATCGACGTAAAGGGTCACGTCGCCCAGCTTTGACATGTCCAGGGCTGCGCGCAGGGAACGGCCGATCAGGCGCTGGATTTCCAGAGTGCGCCCGCCTTGCTTGCCACGGCTGGCTTCACGCTGGTTACGCTCGCCGGTGGCGCGCGGCAGCATGCCGTACTCGGCGGTCAACCAACCCTGGCCCTGGCCTTTGAGGAAACGCGGCACGCCGTTTTCGACGCTGACGGTGCAGATCACCTTGGTATCGCCAAACTCGACCAGTACAGATCCCTCGGCGTGTTTGGTGTAGTTGCGGGTGATGCGGATCGAGCGGAGCTGATCGGCAACGCGACCACTTGGACGTTTCATAGGGGATACCTGTACTGAGGACGAAAAACTGCCGAGCATTATAGAGCCGTGGGCCGATTCGGGGCACTTCTAAAAATTCGGTTACGAATGGCCAGGCCGTCGCCCATTGTTTGGGCGTGCTCGCCCCACTGCGCTACAATCCTGCGCCTTCTTAACCTGCAACGCGAGGTACCTCCATGGTGCACAGCATGACCGCCTTCGCCCGCGTCGAAAAAGCCGGCGCCCAAGGCACCCTGAGCTGGGAGCTGCGCTCGGTCAACAGCCGCTACCTGGAACCGCACCTGCGCCTGCCGGAATCATTCCGCGACCTCGAAGGCGCCGTTCGTGAAGCACTGCGCCAGGGCATCTCCCGCGGCAAGCTGGAATGCACCCTGCGCTTTACCGAGGAAACCACCGGCAAAGCCTTGCAGATCGACCGCGACCGCGCCGCGCAACTGGTCGCCGCCGCCGAAACCATCGCCGGCCTGATCAAGCAGCCTGCGGCCCTCAACCCGCTGGAAGTGCTGGCCTGGCCCGGCGTGCTGGTGGCCGATGCCACCGACCCGCAAGCCCTCAACGCCGAAGCCCTCGCCCTGTTCAACCAGGGCTTGAAGGAACTCAAGGCAGGCCGCGAGCGCGAAGGCGCCGAACTGGCCCGCCTGATCAGCGAGCGCCTCACCGCCATCGAAGAAGACGTGGTCACCCTGCGCGAACTGGTGCCGCAGATGCTCGCGACCCAGCGCCAGAAAGTCCTCGACCGCTTCGCCGACATGAAGGCCGACCTCGACCCGACGCGCCTGGAGCAGGAAATGGTCCTGCTGGCGCAAAAGAGCGACGTCGCCGAAGAACTCGACCGCCTGAGCACCCACATCCTTGAAGTACGCCGCGTACTCAAGTCCGCCGGTGCCGCCGGTCGGCGCCTGGACTTCCTGATGCAGGAACTCAACCGCGAAGCCAATACACTCGGCTCCAAGGCGTTCGACCCGCGCAGCACCACGGCGGCGGTCAACCTCAAAGTGTTGATCGAGCAGATGCGCGAACAAGTACAGAATATTGAGTAAGGCAACCTCCATGACCCACAGCACCGGCACCCTTTATATCATTTCCGCCCCTTCGGGCGCGGGCAAGAGCAGCCTGGTCAAGGCCCTGACCGACGCCGACGAGCAGATCCGCATCTCGGTGTCCCACACCACCCGCGCCATGCGCCCGGGTGAAGTGAACGGCGTGCACTATCACTTCGTCGAGCGCACCGAGTTCGTCAAGATGATCGAACACGGCGACTTCCTGGAGCGCGCCGAAGTGTTCGGCAACCTCTACGGCACCTCGCAAAGCCACCTGCAGCAGACCCTGGACGAAGGCCACGACCTGATCCTGGAAATCGACTGGCAGGGCGCCGAGCAAGTGCGCAAGCTGATGCCCCAGGCGCGCTCGATCTTCATCCTGCCGCCGTCCCTCGACGCCTTGCACCAGCGCCTGACCAACCGCGGCCAGGACAGCGACGAAATCATCGAAGGCCGCATGCGTGAAGCCGTCAGTGAAATGAGCCACTACGTCGACTACGACTACCTGATCATCAACGACGATTTTTCCCACGCACTGGAGGATTTGAAGGCGATTTTCCGCACCAATCAGCTTCAGCAAAAGCGCCAACAGCAGCGTTTCGGCAAATTACTGGCTGAACTGCTCGGTTGATTGGCTCTTCCCAAAACCGCTGCAAGGGCTTTACATTGGCACTTGCAGCGGTTTTACCCAGGCTTGCGAAAAATCAGCGCTTCCCTAAACGCTGGTGATTTTTTAAACTGTTCAGTCCGCTCGCCCAACCGGGCAGCGCGCATCTTGCATCCGCTCCGAGGAATATCATGGCCCGCGTAACCGTTGAAGACTGCCTAGACCACGTGGCAAACCGCTTTGAGCTGGTCATGCTCTCTACCAAGCGTGCCCGTCAACTGGCCACTGGCGGCAAAGAGCCCCTGGTTCAGTGGGAAAACGACAAGCCTACCGTTGTGGCCCTGCGTGAAATCGCTGAAGGCCTGATGAGCTACGAGTTCATCGCCAACGCCGAAATCGTTGAAGACGAACCGCTGTTTGCAGCGTTCGAGGACGAGTCCAACGAGGCCGTCTAAGCCTATGCCTGGTCGACGTAGCACGGCGCGGGGTCAACGCATGCGGCAGGAGTCATTCCTATGCCGAGCATAGACGCCCTCGCCGATCGCTTATCGACCTACCTCGGCCCCGACCAGGTCAACCTGGTCCGCCGAGCGTATTTCTACGCCGAACAAGCCCACGACGGCCAACGCCGCCGCAGTGGCGAGGCGTATGTCACCCATCCTCTTGCGGTGGCCAATATTCTTGCCGACATGCACATGGACCATCAGAGCCTGATGGCCGCGATGCTGCATGACGTGATCGAAGACACCGGCATCGCCAAGGAAGCGCTCAGCGCCCAATTTGGCGAAACCGTGGCCGAACTGGTCGATGGGGTCAGCAAACTGACCCAGATGAACTTCGAGACCAAGGCCGAAGCCCAGGCGGAAAACTTCCAGAAGATGGCCATGGCCATGGCCCGCGATATCCGCGTGATCCTGGTCAAGCTGGCCGACCGGCTGCACAACATGCGCACGCTGGAAGTGTTGTCCGGCGAAAAACGCCGGCGCATCGCCAAGGAAACCCTGGAAATCTACGCGCCCATCGCCAACCGGCTGGGCATGCATGCCATTCGTATCGAATTCGAAGACCTCGGCTTCAAGGCCATGCACCCGATGCGTTCGGCGCGCATCTACCAGGCGGTCAAGCGCGCCCGGGGCAACCGCAAGGAAATCGTCAACAAGATCGAAGAATCCCTGAGCCATTGCCTGGCGATCGACGAGATCGAAGGCGAGGTCAGCGGTCGGCAGAAGCACATCTACGGCATCTACAAGAAGATGCGCGGCAAGCGCCGGGCCTTCAACGAGATCATGGACGTGTACGCGTTCCGGATCATCGTCGACAAGGTGGACACCTGCTACCGCGTGCTGGGCGCTGTACATAATTTGTACAAACCCCTGCCGGGGCGCTTCAAGGACTACATTGCGATTCCCAAGGCCAACGGCTACCAGTCGCTGCATACCACGCTGTTCGGTATGCACGGGGTGCCGATCGAGATCCAGATCCGCACCCGCGAGATGGAAGAAATGGCCAACAACGGCATCGCTGCCCATTGGCTGTACAAGTCCAGCGGCGACGAGCAGCCAAAAGGCACCCACGCCCGCGCGCGCCAGTGGGTCAAAGGCGTGCTGGAAATGCAGCAACGTGCCGGCAACTCCCTGGAATTCATTGAAAGCGTGAAGATCGACCTGTTCCCGGACGAGGTCTACGTGTTCACGCCCAAAGGCCGGATCATGGAGCTGCCCAAAGGCTCCACGGCGGTCGACTTTGCCTATGCGGTACACACCGACGTCGGCAACAGCTGCATTGCCTGCCGCATCAACCGGCGCCTGGCCCCGCTGTCGGAACCGCTGCAAAGCGGCTCCACGGTGGAGATCGTCAGCGCACCGGGCGCACGCCCGAACCCGGCCTGGCTCAACTTTGTCGTCACCGGCAAGGCGCGTACCCATATCCGCCACGCCCTGAAACTGCAGCGCCGCTCCGAGTCCATCAGCCTGGGCGAACGCCTGCTGAACAAGGTGCTCAACGGTTTCGACAGCGCTCTGGACAAGATCCCGGCCGAGCGCGTGCAAGCGATGCTCCACGAGTATCGCCAGGAAACCATCGAAGACCTGCTGGAAGATATCGGCCTGGGCAACCGCATGGCCTACGTGGTCGCCCGCCGCCTGCTGGGCGAAGGCGAGCAACTGCCAAGCCCCGAAGGCCCGCTGGCGATTCGCGGCACCGAGGGCCTGGTGCTCAGCTACGCCAAGTGCTGCACGCCGATCCCGGGCGACCCGATTGTCGGGCACCTGTCGGCGGGCAAAGGCATGGTGGTGCACCTGGACAACTGCCGCAACATCACCGAGATCCGCCACAACCCGGAAAAATGCATCCAGCTTTCGTGGGCCAAGGATGTCACCGGCGAATTCAACGTCGAGCTGCGCGTCGAGCTGGAACACCAGCGCGGCCTGATCGCCCTACTGGCCAGCAGTGTCAATGCGGCCGACGGCAATATCGAAAAAATCAGCATGGACGAGCGCGATGGCCGCATCAGCGTGGTCCAGCTGGTGGTCAGCGTGCACGACCGCGTGCACCTGGCCCGCGTGATCAAGAAGCTGCGCGCCTTGACCGGTGTGATTCGTATCACCCGCATGCGTGCATAACCTGTCTCTTACAAGGAGTCACTCATGACCAAGACTGTTATCACCAGCGACAAGGCCCCGGCCGCCATCGGCACCTACTCCCAGGCGATCAAGGCGGGCAACACCGTCTACATGTCCGGCCAGATCCCGCTGGACCCAAAGACCATGGAACTGGTTGAAGGCTTCGAAGCACAGACCGTGCAAGTCTTCGAAAACCTCAAGTCCGTTGCCGAAGCCGCTGGCGGTTCGTTCAAGGACATCGTCAAGTTGAACATCTTCCTCACCGACCTGAGCCACTTTGCCAAGGTCAACGAGATCATGGGCAAGTACTTCGAACAACCTTACCCAGCCCGCGCCGCCATCGGCGTAGCCGCTCTGCCAAAGGGCGCGCAGGTTGAGATGGACGCAATTCTGGTCATCGAGTAAAACACCCGGCGCAGCCTCCACCGGCTGCGCCGACTCCGTTTCAGAAGGATTTCGTAATGCGCAAAGCGCTCGTAGCCACATCATTGCTCACCCTGCTGCTCGGCGGCTGCGCCAGCAACCCCGCCGACCTGGACGTGAGCGGCACCTGGATCAACCAGGTCGCCATCGATGCGGCAGCCAAGGGCGGCCCTTTGCGCGAAGCCCTGCAAAGCTTTGGCCCGAACCTCGAATGGCAGGTCAACACCAAGGCGGCGCAGGCGCGCTACTACAACGGTTTTGAAGTAGCGGAAGGCAAGTTGCTCGGCGAGCAATCCGGCGCCTGGAGCGTGGATTTCTACGGCAGCTCCGCCACCGAACTCAAGCGCAAAGGCAAGCAACTGCTGCAAGCGGCCAACGACAATGAGCCTGAACAGCTGTTCGCCCGCCCCACAGAGCCGGCCCCGGAGGGTGCGCCATTGGGCGCCAACTTCGAACGGGCGCTGTATGCGGCCTACCTGGGTGGCGACTGGAAGATCACCGACGGCTTCGGCAACGGCGCCATCGTGCAATTCCAGGCCAACGGCAAGGTCGTCGGCCTGCCGAATGCTGATCAGTACTCGCTATGCCTGGCGGGTGATTGCGCCTCCATGAGCGGCGGCTACGACAGCATCTGGTTGCAACTGAATGGCCAGGGCAATCCATGGATTTTTGTGCGCAAGGGCGGGCAGCTGGAAATCTTCCAGGCGGTCAACACTGCACAGGCCGATGAAGTACCCCAGTTCACCCCCGGCCCGCGCCAATGGTTGCTGGAAAAGCAATAACCGGACTCACTCCGATCTAAATGTGGGAGCTGGCTTGCCTGCGATAGCGGTGTATCAGTCAACACCTCTGTGGATGTGATACCGCCATCGCAGGCAAGCCAGCTCCCACAGTTTTGGACCGTATTTCAGCCTTTGAGAATCGCCGCGTAACCTTCGCGGTAACTCGGATAGGTCGGCGTCCAGCCCAGCGCTTTAGCCCGTGCATTACTGCACTGCTTGCTCCCCGCACGCCGCACACTGGCGTCATCCGCCCACTCCGTCACGCCCAGGTACTCACGCAACCAATCCACCACCTCGGCCAAGGGCGCCGGCGCATCGTCAACGCCGATGTAGACCTTGTCCAACTGACCGCCCTGCTCCACATGCCGCAGCAAAAAGGCCAGCAAGCCCGCCGCATCGTCCGCATGAATGCGGTTGCCATATAAAGGGGGGTCGATCGCCACGCGGTAGCCTTGGCGTACCTGGGTCAGCAGCCATTCACGGCCCGGGCCGTAGATGCCGGTCAAGCGCACGATGCTCGCCGGGATGCCGCTATCGAGCGCCACTTGCTCGGCTTCCAGCATCACTTGCCCGGAATAGCCCTGCGCCTGGGTGTCGGACGATTCATCAACCCACTCGCCGTTCTGCTGCCCGTACACGCTGCTGCTGGAGACAAACAGCAGGTGCTTCGGCGTCTGGCCGTAGTCGTCCAGCCACTCCAGCACATGCTTCAAGCCCTGCACGTAAGCCGCGCGATACCCCGCCTCGTCGTGGTCCGTCGCGGCGGCGCAATACACCAGGTAATCCACCCCGCCAATCGGCCAGGTCTCCGGGCAATCCTTGTTGAACAGGTCACCGGCAATGCCGATCACCCCATCGGGCAGGCGCGAAATATCGCGACGCAGGCCATGGACCTCCCATTCCGAGGCCAGCAATTGGCTAGCCAGCCGACTACCCACATCGCCGCAACCGGCAATCACAACAGAAGGCGCAGACATTACAAAACTCCGTTCTCAAAGGTCTAGATTAGCCCTCACAGCTGACCGACGGCCAGAAAAAGGACAAATAAAGTTACTGTATTACTTCTGTTAACAAGAATTACTTGCAATAATAAGCACCCATTTGTCCTCGGCCCCCTGGGTCTTGATGGACGATCACCCATTTTTTCTTCTCAGGTCCGGCCAGCATGACACGTAATACAACCCCCGCTTCGCCAACCACGTCCCGCGCCTGGCGCGCGATTGCTGCGCTGTTGTTCAGCGTCCTGCTGGCTCCGACCGCAGCCTTCGCCGACGCCACCGCCCCGGCTGCTCCAGCCGCTGCCGAACACAGCACTGCCGCGCCAGCCGCTGCTCCCGCAGCTGCACCGGCCGCCACCGACCCGGCCCTGGCTGCAGATCCGGCAGCCGCTGACGAAACCGGCGTGGTCCTGGAAGAAGACAACACCCTGGGCATGGCCCACGACCTGTCGCCGTGGGGCATGTACCAGAATGCTGACGTCGTGGTGAAGGCCGTGATGATTGGCCTGGCCATCGCCTCGATCATCACCTGGACCATCTGGATCGCCAAGGGCTTCGAGCTGCTGGGTGCCAAGCGTCGCCTGCGCACTGAAATCGTCCACCTGAAAAAAGCCACCACCCTCAAGGAAGCCAGCGAAAGCGCGACCAAGAAGGGCACCCTGGCCAACACCCTGGTGCACGACGCGCTGGAAGAAATGCGCCTGTCGGCCAACACCCGCGAAAAAGAAGGCATCAAGGAACGTGTGGCTTTCCGTCTTGAGCGCCTGGTGGCCGCCTGCGGTCGCAACATGAGCAGCGGCACCGGCGTGCTGGCTACCATCGGTTCCACCGCACCGTTCGTCGGCCTGTTCGGCACCGTGTGGGGCATCATGAACAGCTTCATCGGCATCGCCAAGACCCAGACCACCAACCTCGCCGTCGTTGCCCCAGGCATCGCCGAAGCCCTGCTGGCTACGGCCCTGGGCCTGGTTGCGGCGATTCCTGCGGTAGTGATCTACAACGTCTTCGCCCGTTCGATTGCCGGCTACAAGGCCCAGGTATCGGACGCGTCGGCAGAAGTCCTGCTGCTGGTCAGCCGCGACCTCGATCACCTGCCTACCGAGCGCAGCTCGCAACCGCACATGGTGAAAGTGGGGTAATCGGCCATGGGCCTGCATTTGAATCAAGGCGACGACGAACTCGTCGAGAACCACGAAATCAACGTCACGCCGTTTATCGACGTGATGCTCGTGCTGCTGATCATCTTCATGGTGGCCGCACCACTGGCTACCGTGGACATCAAGGTCGACCTGCCCGCCTCCAGCGCCAAGCCGGCGCCGCGGCCAGAGAAGCCGGTGTTCCTCAGCGTCAAGGCGGACCAGCGTCTGTTCCTGGGCGAAGAAGAAGTCAAATCCGAAACCCTCGGCCAGGTGCTCGACGCCAAGACCCAGGGCAAGAAAGACACGACGATCTTCTTCCAGGCCGACAAGGGCGTGGACTACGGCGACCTGATGAGCGTGATGGATGCCCTGCGGGCAGCCGGCTACCTCAAGGTAGGCCTGGTCGGACTTGAGACGGCAGCCAAGAAATGATCACGACGCGCCACAAACTGACGCGTTATGGCACAAGCCTCGCTGTCGTGCTGGGCGTGCATGCCGTCGCGATTATCATCGCGCTTCAATGGTCCGCGCCGCATACGGTGCAGTTGCCGCCGGCTGCCATGGTCATCGACCTGGCACCGATGCCCGCGCCGCCACCTCCGGCCCCGCCGAAGGTGATCACGCCGCCGCAACCGCCAGCACCGGTGGAAGAACTGCCATTGCCGAAGCTGGCCGAAGCACCCAAGCCGACAATCCAGGTGCCCAAGCCGGTCAAGCCCAAACCGAAACCGCAGCCGCCCAAGCCGGTGGAGAAAAAGGTCGAGCCGCCCAAGGAGAAACCTTCCGAAGAGCCGCCGAGCGACGCCCCACCGACCAACGCGCCTGCGGAGAAATCGGCCCAGCCGGTCCCTGGCCCATCGCCCCAACAGGTGGCGGCCAAGGCTTCCTGGGAAGGCACCCTGCTCGCGCACTTGCAGAAGTACAAGAAGTACCCGCCCGGCGCCCAGGCCCGTGGCAAGGAAGGCTTGAACCGCCTGCGCTTCGTGGTCGATGGTGAAGGCAACGTGCTGTCCTACGAGTTGGTGGGCCGCTCCGGCAACGCCGACCTGGACCGTGCGACCCTGGACATGATCCGTCGTGCCCAGCCACTGCCCAAGCCGCCGGCCGACATGCTCAAGGGTGGCAGCATCGAGATCGTTGCACCGTTCGTGTACAACATCGAGAAACGCCGCTAAGACAATGTGGGAGGGGGCAAACCCCTCCCACATTTGATTTCATCACCGCATAAAGTCCCTTTCCCACAAAATCCCCGGCATTCCCCGCTCAATCCCCAACAAACTTCTGATAACGTGCGTCTATCGATTGCAGCCGTTATGCTTGGCCCGCAACCTCATGGACGCCCGCTATGACTCTTACAGAATTACGCTACATCGTGACCCTCGCCCAAGAGCAGCACTTCGGCCACGCGGCCGAGCGTTGCCATGTCAGCCAGCCGACGCTGTCGGTGGGTGTGAAAAAGCTTGAAGACGAACTCGGTGTGCTGATTTTCGAGCGCAGCAAAAGCGCCGTGCGCCTCACCCCCGTGGGCGAAGGCATCGTTGCCCAGGCCCAAAAGGTGCTGGAGCAGGCGCAAAGCATTCGCGAGCTGGCCCAGGCCGGCAAGAACCAGCTGACCGCTCCGCTGAAAGTCGGCGCCATCTACACCGTCGGCCCGTACCTGTTCCCGCACCTGATCCCGCAACTGCACCGCGTCGCGCCGCAGATGCCGCTGTATATCGAAGAAAACTTCACCCACGTGCTGCGCGACAAACTGCGCAACGGCGAGTTGGACGCGATCATCATCGCCCTGCCGTTCCACGAGGCTGACGTGCTGACCCTGCCGCTCTACGACGAGCCGTTCCAGGTACTGATGCCGGCCAACCACCCCGTGGACGCAAAAAGCCTCCATCGACGCCGCCCTGCTCAACGACAAGAGCCTGCTGCTGCTCGGCGAAGGCCACTGCTTCCGCGACCAGGTACTGGAAGCCTGCCCGACCCTGACCAAGGGCAACGACGGCGCCAAGCACACCACCGTGGAATCCAGCTCCCTGGAAACCATCCGCCATATGGTCGCCTCCGGCCTGGGCATCTCGATCCTGCCGCTGTCGGCCGTCGACAGCCATCACTACGCCCCCGGCGTGATCGAAGTGCGCCCGCTGACGCCACCCGTGCCGTTCCGCACCGTGGCCATCGCCTGGCGTGCCAGCTTCCCACGGCCCAAAGCCATTGAGATCCTCGCCGACTCGATCCGCCTGTGCTCGGTGGCCAAGCCGCCCGTGGCGAGCTAAGCCCGCGTATGACTGAGCTGTCGCAGGTGTCGGTGACGGCACTCAAGGGTGTCGGTGAAGCCATGGCCGAGAAATTGGCCAAGGTCGGCCTGGAGAATCTCCAGGACGTGCTGTTCCACCTGCCCCTGCGTTATCAGGACCGCACCCGCGTAGTGCCCATCGGCCATTTGCGCCCTGGGCAGGATGCGGTGGTCGAAGGCACCGTCAGCGGCGCCGACGTGGTGATGGGCAAGCGCCGCAGCCTGGTGGTGCGCCTGCAAGACGGCACCGGCGGCCTGAGCCTGCGCTTCTACCATTTCAGCAATGCGCAGAAGGAAGGCCTCAAGCGCGGCACCCGCGTGCGTTGCTACGGCGAAGCGCGCCCCGGCGCATCGGGCCTGGAGATCTACCACCCGGAATACCGCGCCATCACCGGCGACGAGCCGCCGCCGGTGGACACCACCCTCACGCCGATCTACCCGCTCACCGAAGGCCTGACCCAACAGCGCCTGCGCCAACTGTGCACGCAGACCCTGACCATGCTCGGCCCGAAAAGCCTGCCCGACTGGCTGCCGCTGGAGCTGGCCCGCGACTATCAACTGGCGCCGCTGGACGATGCGATCCGCTACCTGCATCACCCGCCGGCCGATGCCGATGTGGACGAACTCGCCCTTGGTCACCACTGGGCCCAGCACCGCCTGGCCTTTGAAGAACTGCTGACGCACCAACTGTCCCAGCAACGCCTGCGCGAAAGCATGCGCTCCCTGCGCGCGCCCGCCATGCCCAAGGCCACCAAGCTGCCGGCGCAATACCTGGCCAACCTCGGCTTCGCGCCGACCGGTGCCCAGCAGCGCGTCGGCAATGAAATCGCCTACGACCTCAGCCAGAAAGAACCCATGCTGCGCCTGATCCAGGGCGACGTGGGCGCGGGCAAGACCGTGGTCGCCGCCCTCGCCGCCCTGCAAGCGCTGGAAGCCGGTTACCAAGTCGCCTTGATGGCACCCACCGAGATCCTCGCCGAGCAGCACTTCATCACCTTCAAGCGCTGGCTCGAACCCCTCGGCCTGGAAGTCGCGTGGCTGGCCGGCAAGCTCAAGGGCAAGAACCGCGCAGCCGCGCTGGAGCAGATCGCCGGCGGTGCACCGATGGTGGTGGGCACCCACGCGCTGTTCCAGGACGAAGTGAAGTTCAAGAACCTGGCCCTGGTGATCATCGACGAACAGCACCGCTTCGGCGTGCAACAACGCCTGGCCCTGCGCCAGAAAGGCGTGGGCGGGCGCATGAACCCGCACCAGCTGATCATGACCGCCACGCCGATCCCACGCACCCTGGCGATGAGCGCCTACGCCGACCTCGACACCTCGATCCTCGACGAACTGCCCCCCGGCCGGACCCCGGTCAACACCGTGCTGGTCACCGATACCCGCCGCGTCGAAGTGATCGAACGCGTGCGCGGCGCCTGTGCCGAAGGCCGCCAGGCGTACTGGGTGTGCACGCTGATCGAAGAGTCCGAAGAGCTGACCTGCCAGGCCGCCGAGACCACCTATGAAGACCTCACCAGCGCCCTTGGCGAACTCAAGGTCGGGCTGATCCACGGCCGCATGAAGCCTGCGGAAAAAGCCGCGGTGATGGCCGAATTCAAGGCCGGCAACCTGCAACTGCTGGTGGCCACCACCGTGATCGAAGTCGGTGTGGACGTGCCCAACGCCAGCCTGATGATCATCGAAAACCCCGAGCGCCTGGGCCTCGCCCAATTGCACCAACTGCGCGGCCGTGTCGGCCGGGGCAGTGCCGCCAGCCATTGCGTGCTGCTGTATCACCCGCCGCTGTCACAAATCGGTCGCCAGCGCCTGGGCATCATGCGCGAAACCAACGACGGTTTTGTGATCGCCGAAAAAGACCTCGAACTGCGCGGCCCCGGCGAAATGCTCGGCACCCGCCAGACCGGCCTGCTGCAATTCAAGGTCGCCGACCTGATGCGCGACGCCGACCTGCTGCCCGCCGTGCGCGACGCCGCGCAAGCCTTGCTGGAACGCTGGCCGGAACATGTCAGCCCACTGCTGGACCGCTGGCTGCGACATGGGCAGCAATACGGCCAAGTGTGACGCCTGACTCACTTATACGACCAACAGCTGTACCAAGCTGGTTATACTCCGTTGACTGTAAGAAATTGGATCAGGCCATGTCAGAAGTAGCCCTCGCCACAGCCCCACTGACCGCCCCGCCGGTCATTCAGGCTCTGCTCGCAAAGCTCGCCATCCCCTACACGGAAGTCACCGAACACCCGGGCTTGAACCCTGCACGAAAGGTTCAGGCGGTGTTGCTGGAAGATGCGGTGGGCGCTCTGATGGTGTTGTTCCCGCAGAACCAATTGCTCGACCTCAACCGCCTCGCCGAACTCACCGGGCGCCGCCTGACAGCCGTGTCGCCCGAGCGCGTCGAGCGCATGCTCGGCAAGCACGCCCTGGCCCTGCTGCCGGGCTTGCCGGCGCTGACCAGCTCGCCGTGCCTGTACGAAGGCAGCCTGCTCAACGAGCCAAGCCTGCTGGTGCATTCGGGTGAAGCCGGGTTGCTGCTGGAGATCGCCAGCGAGCACTTCAAAAGCATGCTCACCAAGGCCAGCGCCGCGCAGTTCGGCGAGCCCCTGAGCAACATCCGTCCGAACCTCGACCGCCCCAATGATGACCGTGAGGAAATCACCCAGGCGATGCAGGCATTCACTGCCCGCCGCATCCAGCAACGCCTGGAAGCGACCATCGAGATTCCGCCACTGGCTGACACTGCGCAGAAGATCATCAAGCTGCGCGTCGACCCCAACGCCACCATCGATGACATCACCGGCGTGGTGGAAACCGACCCGGCCCTGGCCGCCCAAGTGGTGAGCTGGGCCGCGTCGCCGTACTACGCCTCGCCGGGCAAGATCCGCTCAGTGGAAGACGCCATCGTCCGCGTGCTGGGCTTCGACCTTGTGATCAACCTCGCGTTGGGCCTGGCCCTGGGCAAGACCCTGAGCCTGCCCAAGGACCACCCGCACCAGTCCACGCCGTACTGGCACCAGTCGATCTACACCGCCGCCGTGATCGAAGGCCTGACCCGCGCCATGCCCCGCGCCCAGCGCCCGGAAGCCGGCCTGACCTACCTCGCCGGCCTGCTGCACAACTTTGGCTACCTGCTGCTGGCCCACGTGTTCCCGCCGCATTTCTCGCTGATCTGCCGTCACCTGGAGGTCAACCCGCACCTGTGCCACAGCTACGTGGAACAGCACCTGCTGGGCATCAGCCGCGAACAGATCGGCGCCTGGCTGATGCGTTACTGGGACATGCCGGACGAGTTGTCCACAGCCCTGCGCTTCCAGCACGACCCGACTTACGACGGCCAATATGCCGAGTACCCGAACCTGGTGTGCCTGGCCGTGCGCTTGTTGCGCAGCCGTGGCATCGGTTCCGGGCCGGACGCCGCCATTCCCGATGAACTGCTGGAGCGCCTGGGCCTGACCCGGGACAAGGCGGAGGAAGTGGTGGGCAAGGTGTTGGATGCCGAGGTGCTGTTGCGCGAACTGGCCTCGCAGTTCAGCCAGGCCTGAAGACCGCTATCGCGGGCAAGCCCGCTCCCACATTTTGATTTGCGAATGCCGTCAAATGTGGGAGCTGGCTTGCCTGCGATGAATCCACCTCGGTCTACCTGAAAGCCTACTTCTTTTTCTTCGGCTTCAAATACTTGGTCAACCCCTGGAACCAGATCACCAGCGCCGGGTTGCCCTTGATCTGGATCGACTTGTCCTGAATCCCCGTCATGAACGCCAGTTGCTTGTTCTTCGCCTGCATCGTGGCGAAGCCATAGGCGGCATCCTTGAACGCAATCGCAAACGCCGGCGCCGGGTGAACACCCGAGCGGCTGGTGATGCGTTGGTCTTTGACGATGAAGTGACGGGCAACCTTGCCGTCGAGGGTCTGCAACTGGAAGGCCAGGTCTTTATCGCCCAGCTGTTGCTGGAAGGCAGGATTGCTGCGGCTGGCTTTGCCCATCATCAGGCCCAGCACCCACAGGAGAAGACGAAATTTCATGCACACGGCCTCGGGTAATTATTGAGTGGCCGCAGCAGTTTAACGATTTGCAAAAAGAACGCCACCGATCTGGCGCTTTAACGGAAGATCGGCTGGCGTTTGACGCTTATAGCAGCATGTTACTTAAACGTTAGGGCAAGGTACCGGCGCCCAGTCGGTCAGGTTCGGATCGCGGCAAGTGCCTTCGATCTGCGCTTTACCGGCGCTGGCGACCTTCTTGCTTTCAGCCTGGCTGACTTTCACGGTCTGGAAGCTTTTCTCGGTATCGACGGCTTCACGCGGCACCACTGGCAGGGGTGGCTTCTTCGGTGGCTTGACCACTTTGTTGCCTTTGTTGGCTTTGCCCGCCGGTGCAACCACCGTTGCGGTGTCGGCCGTGGCCACGGTGACCACATCGGCACGCTGCACGCTGACTTGTTGCAGGTCTTTTTCGTACGCCTGGTTGTAGTTGTTCAGGTCCTCGGCGGCCTTGCCGTTGACCGCCACGATCAGGTCGTTGGATTCCTTCAGGCCTGCGACGATTTCCGCCAGGCGCTTGCGGCCTTCGGTGTCGTTGACGGTCTTGGCCTTGCGGTCGTTGACCAGCTTGGTGAACGCGCTCTGGTAGCACTGCTGCGACGCCTTGGCGTAGGCGGTGCTGCGGTCGATGTCGGACGCGCTTTTGTTGACGTCGGTGGCGTAGGACGCAATGCGCTGGTTGTCATCGCTGATCTGCTTCTGACGCTCGGTGTAGTAACCCGCCGCGCCACCCGCCAGGGCGCCGCCCGCTGCGCCGATGGCCGCGTTGCGGCCGCGCTTGTCGGAGTCGCCGGTCAGGGCACCCAGCAGTGCACCGCCGGCTGCGCCGAGGGCGGCACCGGTGACGACCGACTTAGTCATGTCCGAATCGGTGCTGCGCAGGTGCTGCACCGGCTCGTAGCAGTTCGGGTAGTACTCGACCTTGGTGCTCGACGCGACCTTGGACGCCGGCGACGTGGCGCAACCGGTCAGCACGGTGCTGAAGCCGGCCGCGATCAACAACAAGTGACGCTTGGAAACCGCCTTACGGGAAAAACGCATAGGTGTGTTCTCTTTTAGTTTGACTTGCCCAGCACGGCCCAACGCCGCCTGAGTCCCTTCCAAGCTCGCCCTACAGCCAGCGCTCATCGCTGACCGCTCGCTGCGAGCAATTCCTTCAAGATCGTCGCCGGGTCGGCCCGCTGTTGCTTGCGGTAGTTGCCGACATGGCGGACGAACAGTGTCGCGCGCGTCACCAGGCTCTTGCCGAGCACCGGCTTGCGATCCAACTCTTCCTTGATCCGTTGAAACTGCGCCTGGATCACCGCATCGGTGTAGCGCGTGCCGGTGGCCAGGTTGTCGATATAGATCGCCACCGCGCCGTCGAGGGCGCTGCGGCCGTTGGTGATGGCCATCGCAAACAGCTGCGCGCTGGCGTCATCCTTGTTGTCCACGGCCTGCTGGCGACTCTTCTGCAAATTGGCCAGGCGGATGTTGTAGTTGCCGATGGTTTCGGCCACCAACGCCGCCGACTGGATCAGGTTGCCCGCCGCTTCTTCGCGTTGCTGGGCGATCAGCGAGACGTTGCGCTTGAGCTCTTCGTTGACCAGCCCCAGCTCGGCTTGCAGCTTGGGATCGGCGCTGGCGGCGATGATGCTGTCCAGGCGCTTGGTCGGGTCCTGGGCGTCGTCGATGGCGTCGGTCAGGGCGGCCAGGCGGCCTTCTTTCTGCCACTGCGCAAACAGTTCCTTGTAGCGCGAACGCGG
This sequence comes from Pseudomonas sp. FP453, assembly GCF_030687495.1. Classification (NCBI taxonomy): domain Bacteria; kingdom Pseudomonadati; phylum Pseudomonadota; class Gammaproteobacteria; order Pseudomonadales; family Pseudomonadaceae; genus Pseudomonas; species Pseudomonas sp. FP453. The sequence continues at coordinate 6,089,975 of NZ_CP117435.1, forward strand.
CGCCGACAGCGCGCCAATCGCCACGCGAAAACCGGTGGTCTCGTTGCTTTGCTCGGTGCCGTCGGCGCCAAACAGCGGGTACTCGCGGCGCATGCCGGTAAACAGCGTGCCCTCGCCTTCCAGGTAGTTGCCGCCTTTGACCACAAAGCCGCCATAGGTGCCCTGGCGACGCCCGGCGTGCACCAGCTGGAAGGATTCCTGGACCATCTCGGCAGCGTTGCCGATCACGTCGAACATGCCGATGGGGTTGGGCAGTTTGGTGCCGATGGGCATCAGGCGCGCGGCCTGGCCGGTGCCGCCAGCGACCTGGTTGAACACTGCGTAGTCGCCCAGCGGGCCGTCGCTGTCGCTGCCTTCGGCGCGGCGCGGGAACAGGCGCCCTTCCAGGTCCTGACGGCTCACCGCCTGGCCGCCACGCGCGGCGAATTCCCATTCAACTTCTGTCGGCAAACGCACAAAACCGACCCCGCCCTCCTCCGCCGACGAACCGCGCCCGCTCACCGGCAGAAGGTCGCGGTGGTATTTCAGCAGCCACGCGCTGTACACCGCCGAGAAGCGCTCCGCTTCAAAGCGCGACAACTTCACCTCTGGCAACCGCCCGGCCATGCCGCTGGGCACGTCGCAGGCCGGCGCCGGTTCGCCACTGGCCAACGACTGCGCCTGGGCCATGACCTGGGCGTATTGGCGAGCAGTCACTTCGTACTTGCCGATGAAGTACAGCATCGGCTTGAGCGGGGTCTTGGCGTCGGTCTTCGGTATCAAGGGCGTGATGACTTTGCTCCACGCCTTGGGCAGGTCCTTGAGGGTGAACTGGCCGTTGATAAAGTCGCGGCGGTAGCCGGAAATGAACGACTGTTGATAACCCGCCTCGCCCTCGGCGAAGGGGTAGCCGAGGCTGATCTCGCGGTCATCCAGGGTGCCTTGGGCCAGCACGTAGACGTAGCGGAACACCATGTTGCCGTCACACGGCAACGGCAGGCTGACGTCGCCTTCCAAGGGTTTTGGATTATCGAGTCTATCGCTCGCTTCATCGGCCCAGGCCATCGAGGCCAGGCTCAGCGCCACGGCGGCGCCCAGTAACTTATACATCTCTGATTCCTTCAGAAGCCTGGATCCGCGCCACTCGCCAACCACCACACAGCGCCGCCACGGCGCTGACGCCCATGACTGCAACCAGGGCCAGGCCGTAATGACGCGCCAACAGGTGGCTGGCGTACTCGCCCGACACCTGCACGAAAAGTTGATTCAAACCCGCCTCGGCCAGGCCATACAGCCCGGCACTGAGCACGGCAGCAAAACCTGCGCTGTACAGCGCTTGCAGCAGCACAAACACCAATAGCCCGCCGGTGGAAAATCCCAACAGGCGCAACACCGACAATTCCCGGCGCTTGCGCGCCACAGCCGCCAGCGCCCCGGCGAAGATTGCCGCAAACGCCCCCGCCAACGCCAAGCCGCAGATCACCCAGAACACGATCGACAGGTTGCGGCTCAACGACTGCACCTGGGCGATGGTGTGCGCCTGGGTCGACACCAACAGGTTCTGTTCGGCGAAAAACACCCGCAATGGTTCAACATCGGTGAGGCTGCGGGCGTACAAGCGAAACGCCGGATAGATCCGCTGCTCACTCGCCGCCTCTCCCGTCCAACCCAACGCCGGCACTGCTCGGCCGTCGCGATAATCTTCCGCCGCTTCCAGCAGGCCCAAGCCGGCAAACAAACCGTCCCGGGCAAAGGCGGCCAGCGGCAACACCGCCAGCACTTGCACGCGTGTGCGCTGGCTCTCGACACGCCCCGCCACTTGCCGCGCAAACAGCGTTTCCAGCCAATCCCCGGGCCGCGCCGCGAGCTTTTCGGCAGCGGTGTGGCTGAGCACAATCTGGTCGAGGCCCTGGGGCATCGGCAGCGCCTGCAGCAACGGATCACCCGGCGCCGTCGGCAGCATTTCCAGGGTCAACGCCCCCACCTGCGCCGTCGCCGCAATCTGCCGCGTACGCGGGACCGCGAAGGCCACTTCACTGCGCTGACCCAACTGCTCGATAAATGCGCTGCTGAATCGACCACCGCCCAGCGGAATAATTTCACGGGTGGCGGGGTCGTTTTCCAAACGTTCGGTCAAACTGCTAACCAGTCCAAATTTCAGGCCGAACAACACCAGCAACGGCGCGATCACCGCCACCAATGCCAACACGGAACACGCCGACAACCACGCGTCGTTGCGGTAGTCCTGCCAGGCCAGGGACGCCACCAGAGCGATGCGCATCAGCACGCCTCCCCAAGGGTGGCGGTGACGCCGCCGTCGGCATCGCGGCGGCAACTGATGCGCCGCACCTGCAAGCCACTGGCGCGGGCCAGCGGTTCGTCATGGGTGGCGATCACACAGGCGGCGCGGTGCTCGCGGGCCTGGGCCAGCAGCGCGTGCATCACACGCTCGGCATTCAACGGGTCAAGGGACGCGGTGGGTTCATCCGCCAGCAGCAGTTGCGGCGCGTGGGCCAGGGCGCGGGCGCAGCTCACGCGCTGGCGCTGGCCCACCGACAACGCCGCAGGTTTTTTCGCCAACTGATCGCTGATTTCCAGTTGCTCGGCCAAGCGCGCGACACTGCCGTCGTCCTTTAACCCCAGCAGTTGCCGAGACAGGGCGATATTCCCGCGCACATCCAGAAAGCCCAGCAGGCCACCGGTTTGCAGCACATACCCCAGGTGCCGGCTGCGCAGCGCCGCCAGGGCCGATTGCTGATCCGCGCGCCACAGCCCGGCAATGTCCTGCTGATGGAATGCAAACCGCCCCACCTGATCCGGCGCCAACACCAGCGCGAGCACATCCAGCAAGGTGCTCTTGCCGCAGCCGCTCGGCCCGACAATCGCCACTTGCTCACCCGCACGCAAATGCAGCGCCGGAATCACCAGGCTATAGCGCTGGCTACCGATGCCCCGGCTCTTGTGCACTGCGCTCAGGTCCAGCATCACGGCAACGTCGACAACGGCACGCGGTACAACGCGTCACCCGGCTCGGCGTCGCCGAAACGCACCCAGTTGGCCTGGTCGTTGTGGAAGGTTTCGTAGAGGCGGATTTTCGAATCCAGCTCATCGATAAAGTCTTCCTGCTCGGCCACGCTCAACGACAACCACAAGTCCTGGGTCATGTTCAGCGACTTGCTGCGGTACGGCAGACCTTCCAGGTATTCGCCAAGCAGGCCGCCATCGGCGAGGTTGCCGCCCTTGCGCAAGGCTTGCGGGTCGCGGCTCATATAGGCCGAGGCGCTGGCGATTTCCTGGAAGAAATCCTTCGGCGAGGTCTGGGTCTTGCGCGCGGCGTCGACGATCAGTTTCAGCGACTGCTGCAAGTCGTTGAGCTGCAATTTGGTCAGCATCACGCACACCTGGAACGCCGGCAGCGCCGGGTTGGTGAGGTCGCGGTCGGCAGTCCAGGCGCTGACCAGTTGCGGCGCCTGGCTCGCGGTTTTGTGCCCGAGGAAGTCCATGTGCATGGCATAACCGACGGCGGCGGATTTGTCCGCCAGACTCGGCGCGCTGCCCAGCAACGGCGACGGCTGTGGCGTGTTGCTGCGCACCTGATGCACGAGGTTGGCGAACACCGTGCCGATCTCATCCACACGCTGGCCCAACTTGCGCACATCGCCCCCCGGCACCGCCGTGTAGAGGTCGCCGATCTGCGGGTTGGCGTCGGCGGTAAGGATGCGGTACTGGCTCTCGGCACCGGCGTGGGTGGCCTTGCCGGCGTCGGTGCGCAGGTGCAGGGCGTAGATCTTGATCTGCTTGCCCAACGCCGCCTGACGCACTTCGGCCTCGTTCATCTGGGTAGCGGCGAACGGGTCGTTCTTGCGCAGTGCGCCGGCGTCGGTGACCAGCAGGATGATGCGCCCGCCGTAGCCCGACCAATCCATGCCATCGACGGCCTGCATCACGCCGGCAAACGCGTCTTCGTTGAAGGAATGGCTGGAGACGGTGGACGCCTTGACCTGCCGCGCCATGTCGAGGAAGCGCTGCGGGTCGCGGCCCTGGTCCAGGGTGATCAGGGTCTTGGCCACGTATTCCAGGCCCGGCGTCTTTTTCACGCTGCTGCGAAAACCGACCATGCCAAAGCTCACGCTGTCCAACTCGCCCCGCTCGGCGATGCGGGTTTGCAGCTCGTGCACGACGTCGCGGACCTGGTCGATATAGGGCTGCATCGACACGGTGGTATCCACCACCAACACCACGGCGGTGCGGAAGGCATCGGCATTCGCCACCGGTTTGGCGGCGCGGATGCCCGGGTCGATGGACGCGACATTGAGCAACTGCACCGGCTGGCCGTTTTCGTCAAAGCTCTCCTTGGCGTCGAAGATCGGCAACAGGTAGAACTGGTTCTGCGGCACGGCGCTGGCGGTCGGTTCCAGGGCCAGGACCTGGCTGTTGTCGTCGCTGTTTTTCTGCGCCTTGGCCAAGGCGCCCTTGGCAGCGGCGGGATCGGCCAAGAGCTTTTCCACCTCAGCCGATTGGCGCAGGAACATCACCGGCGCGCGGCCCGAGCGCTCGGTGAACTTGAGCACCAGGCTCTGCTTCCAGTCACTGACCTGGGCCGCCGGCAACCAACCGTCGCTGCGCCCATCGGTGGCGGCGCCGACACGCACCCATGGGCTGCCGTCGATGTCCTTGCGCTGGTACACATAGAGCACGGAGAACGCCGGCAAGGCTTTGCCCGGCGCACTGCCGGCGTCGCTGGAAAGCTTCGCGCCGGGCTTGCTCAGCACACGTTGGAACAGGGTTTTCTTGCCCGCCATCAGCAGCGGGCGCTGGCCGCCGTCCACGTCGGGCGCGACCGGTGCCCCGCTCGGCACTGCTGCAATCGGCGGCTTAGCCACCGGTGCATCACTGCCGCTCAACCACCAATAACTGGCACCACCAATCGCCAACGCCACCGCCACGGCAACCGCCGCCAGCGCCAGCACCGGGCCACGGCGCTGTTCGCTGTGCTGGGTCGGCGGCACCACCGGTTGGCGCAGCGGCTGGGGTTTGTCGGTGGGGATCTCGATGGATTCCGGCGTAATCCCCGCCAGATCAAAACTCATCGGGATCGGCAGCGGCCGCACCAAGGTGGCCTCCGGCGCATCCATCGGCAATTGATCCAGCGCCAGCAACAACGCCGCCGCATCCGGGAAGCGTTCGGCGGGATCTTTAGCCAACAGCTTGCGCAGCACGCTCTGATAACGGCCATGGTGCACCGGCAATTCCGGCAACGGCTCGGTCAGGTGCGCCAGCGCCGTCGACAGCGCATCAGTGCCGCTGTAGGGCAGCTTGCCGACGAGGATTTCATACAGCACCACACCCAGCGCATACAGGTCGGCGCGGCCGTCGATCTCCTGGCCCCGCGCCTGTTCCGGGCTCATGTAGCTCGGCGTGCCCACGGCAAAACCAGCCTGGGTGAACTGGGTGCGGTCGTCCAGGGACTTGGCGATGCCGAAGTCCGACAGCACCGCTGTACCGTCCGCGCGAAACAGGATGTTTGCCGGCTTGACGTCACGGTGCACCAAGCCTTGCGCGTGGGCATAACCCAGCGCCGAAGCGATCTGGCGGATCAGCGTCACGCCCTGTTCCGGCGTCATGCCGGCGGCGATGCGCTCCTTGAGCGTGCCGTTGGGCAGGTATTCCATGGCCATGTAATACAGTTCACTGACGTTGCCGATGTCATGGATGGTCACCGTGTGCGGGTGCGAGAGGCGCGCCAGGGTCTTGCCCTCACGCAGGAAGCGCTCGCAGAAGGTCGGGTCGGCCGCCAGCGCCGCCGCCATCACCTTCAACGCCACCTTGCGCTCCAGCGAGCGCTGGGTCGCCAGGTACACGCTGGCCATGGCGCCTTCGCCGATCTCGCCGTGGATGTCGTAGCCGGGGATCAGGATATTCATGCCGAGACCTTCACGACGATGGTGGTGATGTTGTCCGGCGCGCCCCGGTTAAGCCCCAGGTGCACCAGGCTGCGCACGATTTCGTCCGGTGCGTCATGGCTGAGCACCTCGCGGATCTCGTGGTCTTCGACGGTCTTGTTGAGGCCGTCGCTGCACAGCAGGTAGCTGTCACCGGGCGCGATCAGCAGGTCGATCACCGCCAGTTCCAATTGCGCTTCGACGCCAATGGCGCGGGTGACGATATTGGCGCGCGGGTGCACGCGGGCATCGGCTTCGCTGAGCAGGCCGCTGTCTTGCAGGTCTTGCACGTAGCTGTGGTCGCGGGAGATACGCTCCAGCACGCCGTCGCGCAGGCGGTACAGGCGGCTGTCACCGGCCCACACGCACACGCCGCGCAAGCCGCGCGCGGCCAGCAGCACCACGGTGCTGCCCATCAGGGTCACGCCACGGTTGGCGGTTTCTTCACGCACGGCGGCGTTGATGCGGATCAGGTCGTTGCGCAGCGCCGCCGAATACTCCTCAAGGGAGCGGCCCGGCGGCACCGTGCGCAGGCTGTCGACGATCAGGCTACTGACGTAATCCCCCGCCGCATGCCCGCCCATACCGTCGGCGACCACCCACAGGCGGTTTTCCGGCAGGTCCAGGCACGCGTCTTCGTTGACCTGGCGCACCATGCCCACATGGCTTTTGCTCGCGGATTTGTACGTCGCGCCCATCTACACCACACCTTCTTGTCCGAGCAAAAACTGCGCAAAATCGTCGGTGGCAGGCAAACCCTGGCACCGCAATAAACCTGGAGCAATCCGTTCAGAACCGCGCCCCCACCACAGGCTCGCGCCTTCGCAGGCCTGTTCGGCGAGCGCGGTCATGCGCCCGTGGGGCAAGGTGGCGGCCACCCGTTGCAGGCCGGCGAAACGGCTGTCCACCGCACGCGGTTCGGTCAGCGGCACGCCGAGTGCGTCGATGCCGGCGTTGAAGCCTTCAAAGGTCGCGCCGCTGTCGAGGGTACTGAGCAGCAGCTCTTCGGCCTGTTCAAACCAGGTGTCCGGCCCGCCGACGAGGGACGCCGGGTTGGTGTCGTGGTCGAGCAACGTGACCACCGCCAACGGGAAATAGCGCCCGACCCGATCAATGCTCGGCATCACCACGCCCGCCGCCGCATCCGGCCCGCACACGCCCGGCGCCAGCACAAAGCGCCACAGCGGGCTGACCAGGTACACGTTGAGCCAGTCGCCCCCCAGGCGCTGTTGGCTGGCGAGCAAACCCGCCGCCAGCCAGCTGTCCCACGGGCCGACAAAACTCTGGGGCAAGGCGCGGCTGACAAAGTCGCCACGGCTGGCCAACTTGCCGTAGAAACCCACCATCGTCATAACCGCTCCGGCAGGCTGAAGCCGCTGAGCACACGGCTCTTGAACGGGTTGAACGCGCTGTTGGCGCGCAACTCGTAGGCAATGCTCGCGCCATCCACGCGCAGGCGCAGGTTGAAGCGGTCTGGCGAGTTGCCGGCGCTGAGGTCCGATTGCTCCAGCAGGCGGAACCACGCCCACGGGCCATCCAGGGTCACGCCGGAACGGCCACTGGCGGCCGGCGGCAGGATCGACAGGCGCACCACGCCGATGCTGCCGGGGTTCGGCCATTGCATGGCGACCGGGCGACTGGGACCGTGGTCGTAGCTCAGTTGCTGGCCGTCGAGGTCGAGCAGGAACTGGGTGATGGTCGGGTCCATCGACACCGGCTTGAGTTCGAAACGCACGATGGGTTGGGTGCCGCCCGCGCGGAAGAACGCATCACGAATCGTCGCGGCCCGCTGGAAGGTTTGCAGCACACCCGGCGCAATCCCCAACTTCTGCGCCGCGCCCGGCTGCCAGCGCCAGGTCTGCGCGGACGTGTCCACGTAAGGCTGCAAGTACTTGCGGAAGTAGTTGTCCATCACCCCGCCGACGCCGAAGAACATGCCGAAATCATCCAGCGTCGCGTCCCGCGCACTGCCCGGCGACATCGGGTAACGACCCGCCAGCGACTGGCGATACACGTTGACCACTTCGCTCATCCACGCCGCGTTCAACTGGTTGCGCACGCCACCCATCATGCTGTTGGTGGTGGAGTTGACCACCGACTTGACCATGCCCTGCACCAATGGCGGCTGGCGTTCGGCATTCAGGCTGACCCGCGTGGCCGCAGCCGCCGCCTGGTTCTTCGCCTCGCCGAGCAAGGCATCGCCGCTGGCGCCGACCATGGCGCTGACCTGCACATACAGCGCGTTCATGTCCGCCAGCAGGCCGTCGATGGCCGCCGGTTCGCCCTCGTTCTTGCTGACGATGCTGTTGAGTTCGGCAAAGTGCGCGGTCACCGGATCATCCGTTGCCGGCGCTGTATTCGCGCTTGGCTGCTCCTGACCGAGCAGATTGCCCAGGCGCTCCTTGAGCTTGTCCACACCGCCTTCCACCGGCACACCCTTGGCCGCCAACTGGCGTTCTTCGGCTTGCAGATCGGTTTCCTTGGCCACCGCCACCAGCAGCTTTTTCAGCGGCGAGGTCGGCCCGGAAATCACCCGCAGCACATCGGCGGCCTGGGCCACGCTAGTGATGGGCACGAAGTCGATGTCGGCGAGCAGCGCATCCCACTGGCGCTGGTAGTCCTGGAAATACAGGCGGCGCACATCCCCGGCAAGGCTGAGCACGTTTTGCTGATCGGCCTGTTCATGGCCCAGCACCCATTGCTCTTCGGCGAGGGTGCCGGTCTGGTTCAGGCTGCTGAGCAGGAACGCCTGGCGATAACCCTTGGCGGTGAAGAAACCACTCAACGGCTCGCCCAACGGCTTGCCACTTTTACGGCTGAACACCAGCGCCGCATCGCGGCCGGCGGCTTCGTTGAGACGGAAGTCGGGGATGCCTTCCGGCAATTTCTGACGCTTGACCCGGTCGTACACGCGCTGGGCCACCGGCAGTTGCTGCAATTGCCGACGCAGGTCGTCGATCAAGCGCGGATCAAGCCGCGCATTCGGCGGATGACGTTCGAACAGCGCCTGCAAGTGCCCGGCCAGGGCCTGGCGCTGATCCGCCGGCAAGTCGCGGGGCAGGTTGCGGTCCCAGTCGAGGGCGATCCAGGCCTTGATGAAGTCCGGGTCGTAATGCTCGCTGTCGGCGAGCATCAGGTAGGCCTTGAGGCCTTCGTAGAGGAAATCGGAATTGCCGCCGCCGTGCAGTTGCTCCTCGATCCGCGTCACCAAACGCGGCGCGAACACGGCGATCAACAGCTTGCGGTAGACGCTGGCCGACTCGGCTTCAAGCATGTCGCCCTGATACAAGCCCAAGCCTTCGGAAAAGCTTGGCGAATCTCCCGCAAGGTTCTTCACCGCATTGAGCAATGGCAGTACCGCAAGGATGTCGCGTTGCGCCGGGCTCAGGTTTTGCACGGCCTGGCCCAACGGCGCGACCTTCTGGTCGACCTGGGCGATATAGGCCTGGTTGGCGCGGTAACTCACCCACCACAGGCCGCTGACCACCACGACCAACGCCACGGTGGCCGCGAGCACACCACGGGCAATCCACTTGCGCCGCCGCTCGACCTTGGGGTTCACACCCACCAGCCCGCGCTCGGCAAACGCCACGGCGGTGAAGAGTTTTTCGATGAAGTAACTGCGCCCGGTGCCGCTCTGCCGCGCGAGGTGCTGGCGGTCGAGGTTCATGCTCTGCGCCATGGCGCCGATCAGGCGATCAATCGGGCTGCCTTCCTGGGTGCCGCTGGTGAAGTACACGCCGCGCAGCAACACGCGCTCTTCAAAGGCATTGGGTTTGAACACGCCTTCGAGGAAGCTTTGCAGGCAATCCTTCAACGCGCCGAACTGCTGCGGGAAGCCGTAGATCAGGTCGCGCCGCGCCGGGTCGCGTTCCTGTTGCAGGCGCTCCACCAGGCGTTCGTTGAGGCGTTGTTCGAGCCCGGCGAATTCGCTTTGCAGGTGGGCCAGCGGGCTGTCGCTGTTCTTGCCGTCATCCAGGGCAAAGGTCATGCCCCACACCTGGGCGCGTTCTTCCTTGCTCAGGTTGTCGAAGTACTCCATGAAACCCGGCACCAGGTCGAGCTTGGTGAGCATCAGGTAGATGGGGAAACGCACGCCCAGTTGGGTGTACAGCTCCTGGATACGCAGGCGGATGGCAGCGGCGTGGGCGGCGCGCTCGGCGTCGGTGCCGAGCAGCAGGTCCGACAGGCTGATGGCAATGAACGCACCATCGATGGGGCGGCGCGAACGCTGCTTTTTCAGCAGGTCGAGAAAGCCCAGCCACGCGGCTTTATCCACCGTGGAGTTGCTGTCCTGGGTGGTGTAGCGGCCAGCGGTGTCGAGCAACACGGCCTGGTCGGTAAACCACCAGTCGCAGTTGCGCGTACCGCCGACGCCACGCACCGCGCCGGCGCCCAACTGCGCGGCCAGCGGGAAGTGCAGGCCGGAATTGACCAGCGCGGTGGTCTTGCCCGAACCCGGCGGGCCGATGATCACGTACCACGGCAGCTCGTAGAGGTTGCGCCGCTCATCGCCACCGAGCTTGGCTTTTTTCAGCAGGGCCAGGGCTTCGTCCATGCGCTGGCGCAGGGTGCTGAGTTCTTCGGCGGTGGCCACGCTGTTGGGATCGGCCGGGGTTTCGGCGGCCAGGCTGCGCATCACTTCGGCGGCTTGGCGCTGCGCCTGGACAATGCGCCATATGCGGTAGGCCAGCCACACGCCGAACACCAGGATGATCAGCGCCCAGCGGCGCCCTTCAGGCACCAACACGTCGAGCAACGGCCCGACAAACCAGATGATCAGGCTCAGGGCGATCAGCCCGAGCAACGGGATCACCCAGCGAATCATGAAACTGAACAACGCCTTCACTCGACGCCCTCCGCCAATACGGTGATTTCAACCCGACGATTGCGGGCGCGGCCTTCGGCTGTGCTGTTGGTGGCGACAGGCTCGGTGTCGCTGCGCCCTTCGGCGCTGAAGCGCTCGCCCTGGCCGGTCTTCGCCGCGAGGATATCCAGCACCGATTTGGCCCGTGCCTCGGACAGCGCCCAGTTGGACGGGAAGCGCAGCGTGGCAATCGGGCGGTTGTCGCTGTGCCCGGTGACGCGCACCTGGCCCTTCACGTTGCGGATGGCATCGGCGATGCGCAGCATCAGCGGCTGGTAGTCATCGACAATGCTGGCGCTGGCGGAGGCGAAGAGTTCGTCACCGCGAATGGTCACCACCGAGCGGTCCACCGCATCTTCCACGGCCACCCGACCGGCCTTGATGTCGTCCACCAAAAAACCCGCCAGGCGTGGCCGCTCGATGACTTTCGGCTGGGCCACGGGGCGGTCGATGGCCTGCACCGGGATCTCGCCCAGGGCATGGATATTCTTGAACACTGGCTCCGCATCCGCCGCCAGCTTGAGGCGCAAACCGAACAGCAGCGCCAGCAACAGCGCCACACCGATGGCCACGGTGATCCACGGTGGCATGAATTGCGCCAGGCGATCCCGCGCCACAGTGACGCCACGCCAATGGGGCGACAGCTCACGTTCGTGTTCGCCACGGGCGCTGCGAATCGCCGCCGCCGTGCGCTCGCGCAAGGCTTCCAACTGGCTGCGCCCGTCGCTCATCACGCGGTAACGGCCTTCGAAACCCAGGCACAGGCACAGGTACAGCAACTCCAGCAGGTACAGGCGTTCCCGTGGGCTTTGCAGGCAATGGTCGAGCAACTGGAAGACTTTTTCGCCGCCCCAGGCTTCGTTGTGCACGGTAATCAACAGGCTTTGCTTGCCCCAATCACTGGTGCTGCCCCACGGCGTACTCAACACCGCTTCATCGAGGGCGGTGCACAGCGCGTAACGCGCCAGCAGCACTTCGTTGCGGGCGATGCCGGCCGCTTCGGCGCGCTCTTCGAACTGGCGCAGGTACGCCAGCAATTGCGCGCGCAGGCTGGCTGGCGCCGGGTGGGCGATGGTATTGCGCAGGCGCGTCAGCAGCGCCAGCAACGGGCCGGCGGCGCTTTCCAGGGGGTTGAGGCCCTGGCCCTTGCCGGTGAGCATCGGCGCGGCCGGCACCGACAAAGGCGCAGGCTCGGCACGCGCAGGTTCCGGCGCGCGGCCACCGGGACGCGGCATGAACTGGGTGCGATCGTCATCATTGGGGTGCATCGCGGATTATCCTCGGATCGCCCAGAAGGCCAGGTTCAAGCCCGGGAACTGCCCGGCGATGTGGAAGGCGAAACCGCCGGAGTTGTGCAGTTGCTGCCAGTGTTCGCTGCCGCGATCCAGCTCGTAGTAGGTGGAGCCGGCGTGATACGGGATCTGCCGTGGCGCCACCGGCAACGGCAGCAGGCTGATGCCCGGCAGTTGCAGGTTGACCATGTCGCGGATGTGCTCCACCGAGCCGACTTTGCTTTGCTGGCCGAAGCGTGCGCGCAGGGTTTCGGCGGGCACGTCGGCGCGTACCACCAGGATGAAACTGGCGCTGTCGAGCAGGGTTTTGTCGGCCAGCATCGCCACGTGGATGCCGTAGGCCTTCTCCACAATCGGGATCGGCGTGGCCTTGCTGTCGATCAGCATCGACAGCGCTTCACGCAGCGCCAGCATCACCGGGGCGAAGCTCAGGGCCAGGTCGTCGTGTTGGTATTGCGGGTATTCCTGCGGGCGCCGACCTGCCGTGGAGAAGGTCGAGAACTCGCCGGCCAGGCTCACCAGTTCGCTGAAGAAACGCTCCGGGTGCAGCGGGCTCAACTGGTTGAAATGCTGGAGCAGCGGCTGCGCGCGGTTGACCAGTTGCAGCAGCATGAAATCGGCAATCTCCGACGCACCACCGGCGCCCGAGGCGACCACGCGGCCCGCCAAGGCCTCGCCACGCTGGTGCAGCAGGCCCAGCAGTTCGCTGCGAAAGGCTGCCAGCGGTTTGCTCGCGGCCACGTCCAGCACCGGTGGGATGTATGTGTCGTCGAGCACCAGTGCGCGGTCGGCGCGTTTTTCCTTGATGCGCACCAGACCGATGGCGGCGTAATCGCTGATGCCGTCTTGCGCGGTCAGCAGGCGCAAGGCGCGGGAGCCCACGGCCACCGGCGCGCGGTTTTCGAACGGCGCGTTGTCGTCGCGCACTTCGCGCACCTGGCTCACGTAGCGGGCCGCTTCCAGGGCTTCGCCTTCATCCACGGTGTCGCGGGCGCCGGCACGCTTGTGCGGCAAGGCCAGGTAGACCAGGCCGTCGCGCAGGTTGTCGTCGATATTCAGCGGGCTCGGCGCCAGGTCATCCTGGGGGATGTTGAACGGCGTGCCATCGGGCAGCAGGCCGCGTGCCGAGACAATGGCCAGCTTGCCCTGGGCCAGCAGGCCTTGGTCGATCAGCAACTCGGAGAAGCCCCAGCTGCCGGCGGACAACGGGCGGCTGCGGGCGTCGATCAGGTTTTCCAGGTAACGGTCATGCTGCTGGAAGTGCTGCGTTCCGATGAACATGCCTTCCGACCAGACCACGCGATTGTTCCAGGACATGGGGGCTCCGATTGCTTGTTATTGGGCTGGGCTGGATGGGGAGGCCGCGACGTCGGCGCGCACGGCACGCACATCGAGGCTGATCTGGTATTCGGTGTATTGGCGCGCGGGCACGTTGATCACCGTGCGCCATTGCGCGCGGTCCAGCTCGCGGTAGCCCACCAGCAAGCCGATCTGGCGGGTGGCCGGGTCGAGGTCGCGCTGGATGCTCAATTGCTGGCCGGGCTGCACCACCACTTCGTCCTGGTCGAGCAGGTCCAGGCCGAGGGTGGATTGCGCGCGGTCAGCCAGGGCGAAGTAATCGGAACGGGCGAAGGTGGCGGCGTTTTTCAATTCGAAGATGCGCACCCGCACTGGCGCGGCCTGGCCGCTGGCGCCGGGGTTGAGCCCGCTGATCGCGTGGAAATGCAACTCGATGGCCGCGGTGTCCGCTTCAACCTCAGGGGCTGCGGCGGGCGCGACGGCGTCTTTGGCACACGCCGTCAGCAGCAGCACGGTGGCAACTGCGAGTAAAAACCTGGGAATCATCCTGCGTCCTCAATGACGTACTTAGCTATCCGTTAATCCATGTCGTGCGGTTTTTAGCGACGCTGTCGTGCGCTGTGGTCTTCGTAGGCGCGGCTGAATTCGCGGCCGAACAGGTCCTGGAAATCCTCCTGGGCCTCGCGGGAAATATTGCTGTAGAGCTCGGTAAACTGCTGCCAGTACTGGGCCTGACGCGAACCGTTGAACAGGCTCGACAAGCCGCCGGGCTTGCCCATCCGCTCTTCCAGCTGCGCCGGTTCAAAGCGCGTGAGCAGGTGCTTGATCGCCGCTTCCACCCCGGCCATCACCGCCAGTTGGTGGGCGCGCAGGTCGTTGAAACTGTCACGTACGGCGGCGTCCGGCGCCATAAACGCCTGGTTGCCGTGGCGAAGCAGCAGCAGTAACGCTTCGTCGGCGTTGGGGGCGAATTTCAACGGATTGTTTTCGGCGGGCTGGATCATCGTCTGCTGCATGCGGAACTCGCCCTTGAGGCTCGCGCGGGCACGCAACACGTCGATCAGGCCTTCGACCATCAGGCGGTAGCTGCGGCCGATGTTTTCCATCTGCGCCTCAGCCTGGGCCTTGTCGAGGTTCAACTGGTCGAGGCCGGCGCCACGCAGGAAGGCTTGCAGCAGGTCGGTTTGTGGCGGGGTGACGGCCACCGGTGGCGGCTGGATTACCGGCGCGACGACGGGCGCGGGGGCGTCGGCCAACAGGTCCCAGTCATCCGGGATCACCGACGCCGAGGCCACGGGTTTTTCGACGGCAATGGGGGTCGGCGGGCGGAAGTCGTGTTGCTCCGACGGCACATGATCAGCCACGGTCGGCGGCGGTACGGCGCTGGGGCTGAGGAAGTCGAACAGGTCCGGCAGGGTGTCCATCGACGAGGCGCCCTGGAACTGCGGCGCGATCACCGGCTTGTTCGCCACGGCGCCCATCAGCGCTTCAAAACTGTTCGCGGCATCGGCGGCAAATGGCTGGCTGTCGCCGGCCTGCACGTTAAAGTCGATACGCGCCTGGATCTCGTAGTCACCGATGCGGATCAACTCGCCATTTTCCAAGGGCTCGCTGTTCCCCCGGCGCAGACGAATACCGGCGTTGACCAACTCCACGCCGTTGGTGCTGTTATCGGTTAAATAATAACGGCCATCTTTGTATTGAATAACGCAATGTTGCGAGGAGACGAGGCGCTCAGGGTCAGGCAATACCCAGTCATTATGCAAACTGCGGCCAATAGCCATCACGCCCTGATCCATGGACTTTTCGGCACATTGCCCTGGGGTGATCTTGTGATAACTAGTGATAGTCAAACACAGCGACATCTTGCCTCCTTGCTGATACTTCGCGCGCGCTCTACTTCCTGAACGTTAGTTCCAGAAAGTCTCTCCATAAGGTCGTGCAACCCACCGTAAAACCTTGCAACACCCGCACAATGGCTGATCTTAACCGGGCTCCATGACAAAAATCCTGTCCCGGTACGTCGTTAGACCCACCAGTCGCGCAGGTTGTTAAGCACCGCACATCTGTCACAGAGGGCGAATAGCTTACCTTGACAAGGCGTAAGTACTACACCAAAAATGCACAACTTCTCAGATAACCATGATGGCACACTAGTGGCATCTTGCTTATATGACCGAGAAAACATGCAAAGTTCCTCGCGCAACTAATGCATGCATTGCCCGCCATCTAACGGGCTGATAAGGAGATCAAATTCAGTGGATGTGCCGTTGCTGCTCGCCGCCGTTTCCGCGAATTCGCCGTGTGGCGAAGACATGGAATATGACGCGGACTTTCTTCAACTAGAGCGTGCCGCGAAGGGCCAACCCGAGCGCAGCATGGGCGACTCGATCCTGCCCGCTGAGCCACCGCAATGGCGCGACATCCAGCAGCAAAGCCTCGATTTGCTGCAACGCAGCAAAGACCTGCGCATCACCCATTTCCTGCTGCAAAGTGCCCTCGCCCTCCAGGGTGTGGCCGGGCTGGCGCAAGTCCTCTCATTGATCAACGCACTGCTGCGTGACTACTGGGCCGAGCTGCATCCGCGCCTGGACGCCGACGACGATAACGACCCGACCGTACGCATCAACGCCCTCACCGGCCTGACTTGCGACACCAACATCCGCCTGCTGCGCGAAAGCATCCTCACGCGCTCGCGCACCTTCGGCCCGGTGAGCCTGCGCGCGGCGCTGAACGCCAGCGGTTTGCAGTCGTTTGCCGATGAACAACTCGGCGCCCAGCAGCTCCACGCCGCGTTCCTCGACAGCGACCCCGAGCAGCTGCAAGCCACCCGCGATGCCTTGAGCGCCGCGCGGGCGGCCTGCGAAGCCATCGAGCAACAGGTCAACGAGCAGGTCGGTTCCGCCCAGGGCGTGGACCTCAGCGCCTTGAAGCAACCGCTCAAGCAGGCGTTGCAAATCCTCAATCAAGCCGTACCCGGCAGCAGCGTTCCCGAGGCCGTCAGTGAAGACAATGCCCCCTCGGTCGAACCCGCCGCCGCCCCCGCAGCACCGCGCCCGCTGGGCGATATCGCCAACCGCGATGACGTGCTGCGCAGCCTCGACAAGATCCTTGCGTACTACACCCGGCACGAGCCTTCGAGCCCGCTGCCGGTGCTGTTGAACCGGGCGAAGAACCTGGTGCACGCCGACTTTGCGGCGATCGTGCGCAATCTGATTCCCGACGGCATGTCCCAATTTGAAAACCTGCGCGGCCCGGACGGCGAGTAAACCGCCCGGCCGTGCAGTAACAACACCGTCGCTCAAGCGACCAGGAGCAGCAACGTGGCGAAGCAAAGTTCTCAGAAATTCATCGCGCGCAACCGCGCGCCTCGGGTGCAGATCGAGTACGACGTCGAGCTCTACGGCGCCGAGAAAAAGGTCCAACTGCCCTTCGTGATGGGCGTGATGGCCGACCTCGCCGGCAAGCCCGCCGAGCCTCTGGCGCCGGTGGCTGATCGCAAGTTCCTCGAAGTGGACGTGGACAATTTCGACTCGCGCCTCAAGGCCATGCAGCCGCGCGTGGCGTTCCACGTGCCCAACGAGCTGACCGGCGAAGGCAACCTGAGCCTGGATATCACCTTCGAAAGCATGGACGACTTCAGCCCGGCCGCCGTGGCCCGCAAGGTCGATTCGCTGAACCAGCTGCTCGAAGCCCGCACCCAACTGGCCAACCTGCTGACCTACATGGACGGCAAGACCGGCGCTGAAGAAATCATCATGAAGGCGATCAAGGACCCGGCATTGCTGCAAGCACTTGCCAGTGCGCCCAAGCCTGCAGGGGAGCAGTAATCATGAGTGACAATACCGCCCGCGAAGGCGCGCCGATCCTGGGCGCCACCGAGGAAGCCAGCGAGTTCGCCAACCTGCTGCTGCAAGAGTTCAAGCCCAAGACCGAGCGTGCCCGCGAAGCCGTGGAAACCGCCGTGCGCACCTTGGCTGAACAGGCTCTGGCGCAGACTGACCTGGTGTCCAACGACGCGATCAAGTCGATTGAATCGATCATCGCCGCCATCGACGCCAAGCTCACCGCCCAGGTCAACCAGATCATCCACCACCCGGATTTCCAGCAGCTGGAAAGCGCCTGGCGTGGCCTGCACTACCTGGTCAACAACACCGAGAGCGATGAGCAGCTGAAGATCCGCGTGCTCAACATCTCCAAGCCGGACCTGCACAAGACCCTGAAGAAATTCAAGGGCACCGCGTGGGACCAGAGCCCGATCTTCAAGAAGATGTACGAAGAAGAATACGGCCAGTTCGGCGGCGAACCTTACGGCTGCCTGGTGGGCGATTACTACTTCGACCAGTCGCCACCGGACGTGGAACTGCTGGGCGAGCTGTCGAAAGTCTGCGCCGCCATGCACGCCCCGTTCATCGCTGCCGCTTCGCCGACCGTGATGGGCATGGGCTCGTGGCAGGAACTGTCGAACCCGCGCGACCTGACCAAGATCTTCACCACCCCGGAATACGCCGGCTGGCGCTCCCTGCGTGAATCGGAAGACGCGCGCTACATCGGCCTGACCATGCCGCGCTTCCTCGCGCGCCTGCCGTACGGCGCCAAGACCGACCCGGTGGAAGCCTTCGCCTTCGAAGAAAACACCGACGGCGCCGACAGCTCCAAGTACACCTGGGCCAACGCTGCCTACGCGATGGCGGTGAACATCAACCGTTCGTTCAAGCACTACGGCTGGTGCTCGCGCATCCGTGGCGTGGAGTCCGGCGGTGAAGTGGAAAACCTCCCGGCCCACACGTTCCCTACCGATGACGGTGGCGTGGACATGAAGTGCCCGACCGAAATCGCCATCAGCGACCGCCGTGAAGCGGAGCTGGCGAAGAACGGTTTCATGCCGCTGCTGCACAAGAAAAACACCGACTTCGCCGCATTCATCGGCGCGCAGTCGTTGCAGAAACCGGCCGAATACGACGACCCGGACGCCACCGCCAACGCCAACCTGGCCGCGCGCCTGCCGTACCTGTTCGCCACCTGCCGCTTCGCCCACTACTTGAAATGCATCGTGCGCGACAAGATCGGTTCGTTCAAAGAGAAGGACGAGATGCAGCGCTGGTTGCAGGACTGGATCCTCAACTACGTGGACGGTGATCCGGCCCACTCCACCGAAACCACCAAGGCCCAGCACCCGTTGGCAGCGGCCGAAGTGATCGTCGAAGAAGTGGAAGGCAACCCGGGGTACTACAACTCCAAGTTCTACCTGCGCCCGCACTATCAGCTGGAAGGGCTGACCGTGTCGCTGCGCCTGGTATCGAAGCTGCCTTCGGCAAAAAGCGCGTAAGTAGCTGGTGAACTGGCTCTTCTGTGGGAGCCGGGCTTGCCCGCGATGCAGGCGACGCGGTCTGCCAGTCAGACCGCGGTGATGCTATCGCAGGCAAGCCAGCTCCCACAGAAAAGCAAAGCCCCATCGGGCTTAAACAAATTTCGTGGCTTGGGCCACACAGGGAGAAAACATGGCTGTTGATATTTTCATCAAGATCGGCGACATCAAGGGCGAGTCCATGGACAAGGCCCACAAGGACGAAATCGACGTGTTGAACTGGAGCTGGGGCATGGCCCAGTCCGGCAACATGCACGTGGGCGGTGGCGGCGGTGCAGGCAAGGTGAATATCCAGGACCTGTCGCTGACCAAGTACGTCGACAAAGCCTCGCCGAACCTGATGATGCACTGCGCCAGCGGCAAGCACATCGACAAGGTCAAGCTGACCGTGCGCAAGGCCGGTGGTGAAAGCCAGGTCGAGTACATGGTGATCAACCTGGAAGAAGTGCTGGTCACGTCCCTGAGCACTGGCGGTTCGGGTTCCGATGATCGCCTGACCGAGAACGTCACCCTGAACTTCGCCCAGGTGATGGTCGACTACCAGCCGCAGAAAGCCGACGGCACCAAAGACGGCGGCGCGATCAAGTTTGGCTGGAATATCCGTTCCAACACCAAGCGCTGATAGCCCTTGTGGCCGTGGCCCAGCGCCACGGCCTCAGTTCAATTGCCCCTCTCACAACCCGTCCGTGGAGCTGCTTTGGTGGTCACTGAAATCGCTTCCCGCGACCGTCTGCAACCGTCCCTGCTGGACCGGTTGACCGATGATGATCCAACCAATCCCAAGGAAAGCGCCGACAAACGCGTGCTGTCCCTGACCCAATTGAAAGCCTCGGTGCTGCGCGACCTGGCGTGGCTGCTCAACACCACGTCGTTGCTGGATGCCGATGCCACGCTGCACACCCCGGCCGGGACTTCGGTGGTCAACTACGGCCTGCCGGCGCTGGCGGGCAACAGTGTGTCCAGCGTCGATATCAAGGCGCTCGAAGCGCTGATCTACCAGGCCATCGCCACCTTTGAACCGCGCATCCTGCGCCACACCTTGCGGGTCAAAGCCCGCGTCGGCCATGGCGAGATGAACCACAACGCGCTGAGTTTCGAGATCGAAGGCGACCTGTGGGCACAGCCGGTGCCGTTGCGCCTGTTGCTGCAAACCGACCTCGACCTGGAGTCCGGCCATGTGCGCGTGGTCAACGCCGACCAGCGGAGACGCCCATGAACCCGCGCCTGCTGGAGCTGTACAACCAGGAACTGCACCACGTGCGCGAAAGCGCCGCCGAGTTCGCCAAGGAATACCCGAAGATCGCCAGTCGGCTGACCCTGTCCGGTATGGACTGCGCCGACCCGTACGTCGAACGCTTGCTGGAAGGCTTTGCCTACCTGACTGCCCGCGTGCAGCTCAAGCTCGACGCCGAGTACCCGACCTTCACCCACAACCTGCTGGAAATCGCCTACCCGCACTACCTGGCGCCAACGCCGTCGATGACCGTGGTGCAATTGCAGACCGACCCGGACGAAGGCTCGCTGGCCAGCGGTTTCCCCCTGCCCCGCGACACCGTCCTGCGCGCCGCGCTGGGCCGCGAAACCCAGACCTGCTGCGAGTACCGCACCGCCCACCCGGTGACGTTGTGGCCGCTGCAAGTGAGCAACGCCGAGTACTTCGGCAACCCCGCCGCCGTGCTCGGGCGCCTGGCCGCCAGCGAACCGAAGGCCAAGGCCGGCCTGCGCCTGACCCTGCGCACCGGTGCCGAACTGCCGTTCAACAGCCTCGACCTGGACACGCTGCCGCTGTACCTCAGCGGTGCGGATGAACAGCCGTTTCGCCTCTACGAACAACTGCTCGGCAATGCCTGCGCCGTGTTCGCGCGCAAGCCCGGTGGCGATTGGGTCGAGCGCTTGCCGCCAGACGCGCTGCGCTCCCGTGGTTTTGACGACGCCGACGCCGCCATGCCGGTGGTGGCGCGGGCGTTCCAGGGCTATCGCCTGCTGCAGGAATACTTCGCCCTGCCCCACCGCTATCTGTTCGTCGAATTTGCCGAGCTGAGCCGCGCGGTCAAGCGCTGCGACGGCCAGGAGCTGGAACTGATCGTGCTGTTCGACCGTCACGAGCCAAGCCTGGAAGGCAGCGTCGGCGCGGCGCAGTTCCTGCCGTTCTGCACGCCGGCGATCAACCTATTCCCGAAACGCGTGGACCGTATCCACCTGTCCGACCGGGTCAACGAACACCATGTGATCGCCGACCGCACGCGGCCGATGGATTTCGAGATTCATTCCCTCAGCGGCCTCACCGGCCACGGCACCGGGCCGGAGCAGCCGTTTTTGCCGTTCTACGCCGTGCGTGATCCGTCGCGTTATGGCCGCGACCAGGCGTATTACACGGTGCGCCGCGAACCTCGCGTGTTGTCCAGCGACCAGCGCCGCAACGGCCCGCGCTCCACCTATGTGGGCAGCGAAACCTTTGTCAGCCTGGTGGACAGCCGCCAGGCGCCGTACGGCCACGACTTGCGTCAACTCGGCGTTACCGCGCTGTGTACCAACCGCGATTTGCCGCTGTTCATGAGCGTGGGCAATGGCAAGACCGACTTCACCCTGGCCGACAGCGCGCCGGTGCTGGCGGTGCGTTGCGTGGCCGGGCCGAGCCGCCCGCGCGCCAGCCATGCGCATGATGCCAAGGCGTGGCGATTGATCAGCCAACTGTCGCTCAACTACCTCTCGCTAAGCGAACAAGGCCAGGGCGCCGGCGCCTTGCGTGAACTGCTGCGCCTGTACGGCGACAGCAACGATGCGGCGCTGCAATTGCAGATCGAAGGCCTGCGCGAAGTCAGCAGCAAAGCCGTGACCCGCCGCCTGCCGATGCCCGGCCCGATTGTGTTTGGTCGCGGCCTGGAGATCACCTTGGAGTTCGATGAAAACGCGTTTCGCGGCACCGGCGTGTTCCTCCTCGGCGCGGTGCTGGAACGCTTCCTGGCGCGCTACGTGTCGATCAACAGCTTTACCGAAACGGTGATCCGTACCACCGAACGCGGCGAGATCATGCGCTGGAAAGCCAAGCCCGGGCGGCGGCCAACCCTGTGAAGACCCTGGACGCGATGCATCAGGAGCCCTGGGAATACGATTTCTTCCAGGCATTGCGGCGGATCGAGTGCGAATCGCCGGACCTGCCGCGCCTGGGCCATTCCCTGCGCCTGGCAGACGACCCGTTGCGCCTCGGTCAACAAGCCGATTGCACCTTCGCCCCGGCCACGCTGGCGTCGGTCGATCCCGGCGGCGACGGCAAACCGGCGCGCCTGGAGCAGTTCTTCTTCGGTCTCGGCGGCCCCAACGGCCCGCTGCCGCTGCACATCACCGAGTACGTGCGCGAGCGCCAGCGCAACAACGCCGACAGCACCAGCAAACAGTTCCTCGACGTGTTCCACCATCGCCTGCTCAGCCTGTTTTACCGGGCCTGGGCCGAGGCGCGGCCAACCGTCAGCCACGACCGCCCGGACGATGACTACTGGTCCGCGCGCCTCGCCGCCTTGAGTGGCCGTGGCATGCCAAGCCTGCTCAATCAGGGTTTGATTCCCGACACCGCCAAGCTGCACTACAGCGGCCACCTGTCGGCGCAAACCCGTTACCCGGACGGTTTGAAGGCGATCCTCGGCGAGTACTTCGGCCTGCCGGTGGCGATTGAAGAGTACGTCGGCCAATGGCTGGAACTGCCCGAACGCAGCCGCGTCGGCGTCAGCGCCAACCGCCTGGGCGTGGACTTTTGCCTGGGCAGCCATGTGTGGGACCGCCAGCACAAATTTCGCATCCGCCTCGGCCCGCTCACCCTTGACGACTACATGGGCATGTTGCCCGGCCAGCAGCCGTTCAACGAGCTGGTGGCGTGGGTCGCCGAGTACCTGGGCCATGAACTGGACTGGGACTTGAACCTGGTTTTGCAACAACCCGAAGTGCCGGCGCTGCAACTCAATGGGCAGTTCCGCCTGGGCTTCAATACCTGGCTCGGTCAACCCGAGCGAGACGCCAACGACCTAATCCTGGCCCGGCATTACGCCGATCACGCCACCACCTCAAGGAATCCAGAGCATGGGTGAAATCAGTCGCGCCGCGCTGTTCGGCAAACTCAACAGCGTGGCCTACAAGGCCATCGAAGCCGCCACGGTGTTCTGCAAATTGCGCGGTAACCCGTATGTGGAATTGGCGCACTGGTTTCACCAGTTGCTGCAACTGCAGGACTCGGACCTGCACCGCATCATCCGCCAGTTCAACGTGGAACCGGCGCGCCTGGCCCGTGACCTCACCGAAGCCCTGGACCGCCTGCCACGCGGCTCGACGTCGATCACCGACCTGTCGTCCCACGTGGAAGAAGCCGTAGAGCGCGGCTGGGTCTACGGCAGCCTGATGTTTGGCGAAAGCCAGGTGCGCACCGGCTACCTGGTGCTGGGCATCTTGAAGACGCCAAACTTGCGCCATGCATTGCTGGGTTTGTCCGCCGAGTTCGACAAGATCAAGGCCGAAGCGCTGAGCGAGCGTTTTGACGAATACGTCGGCGACTCGCCGGAAAACGCCCTGAGCGCCAGCGATGGTTTTAACGCCGGCGCCGTTCCGGGTGAAGCCAGCGGCGCGATGGCGCCGAGTGCCATGGGCAAGCAGGAAGCCCTCAAGCGCTTCACCGTCGACCTCACCGAACAGGCGCGCAGCGGCAAGCTCGACCCGATTGTCGGCCGCGACGAAGAGATCCGCCAACTGGTGGACATCCTTATGCGTCGACGCCAGAACAACCCGATCCTCACCGGCGAAGCGGGCGTGGGCAAGACTGCCGTGGTCGAAGGCTTCGCCCTGCGCATCGTCGCCGGTGACGTGCCGCCAGCGCTCAAGGATGTGGAACTGCGCAGCCTGGACGTCGGCCTGCTGCAAGCCGGCGCAAGCATGAAAGGCGAGTTCGAACAGCGCCTGCGCCAGGTCATCGAGGATGTGCAGGCGTCGCCCAAGCCGATCATCCTGTTTATCGACGAAGCCCATACGTTGGTCGGCGCCGGTGGCGCTGCCGGCACGGGCGACGCGGCCAACCTGCTCAAGCCCGCCCTGGCCCGTGGCACCTTGCGTACCGTGGCTGCCACGACTTGGGCCGAGTACAAGAAACACATCGAGAAAGACCCGGCGCTGACCCGCCGTTTCCAGGTGGTACAGGTGGCTGAACCGTCAGAAGACAAGGCGCTGCTGATGATGCGCGGCGTGGCCTCGACCATGGAAAAACACCATCAGGTGCAGATCCTCGACGAAGCTCTGGAAGCCTCGGTGAAGCTGTCCCACCGCTACATCCCCGCACGCCAGTTGCCGGACAAATCCGTGAGCCTGCTGGACACCGCCTGCGCCCGCGTCGCCATCAGCCTGCACGCGGTGCCGGCGGAAGTGGACGACAGCCGTCGCCGCATCGAAGCGCTGGAAACCGAGCTGCAAATCATCGCCCGCGAACATGCCATCGGCATTGCGATTGGGGCACGCCAAAGCAACAGCGAAGCGCATTTGAGCGCTGAACGCGAGCGTCTGGCAACGTTGGAAAGCCGCTGGGCCGAAGAAAAAGCCTTGGTGGACGAACTGCTCGCGACCCGCGCGACCCTGCGCGAAACCGCAGGCGTGGTTGATAGCGGCAACGATGCATTGCGCGCCCAACTGGTAGACCTGCAACAACGCCTCAGCGCCGTGCAAGGCGAAACCCCGCTGATCCTGCCCACCGTGGATTACCAGGCCGTGGCCTCGGTGGTCGCCGACTGGACCGGCATCCCGGTGGGCCGCATGGCGCGCAACGAACTGGAGACGGTGCTCAACCTCGACCAGCACCTGAAAAAACGCATCATCGGCCAGGACCATGCCTTGCAGATGATCGCCAAGCGCATCCAGACCTCCCGCGCCGGCCTCGACAACCCGAGCAAGCCGATTGGCGTGTTCATGCTCGCCGGCACGTCGGGCGTGGGCAAGACCGAAACCGCCCTGGCCCTGGCCGAAGCCATGTACGGCGGCGAGCAGAACGTGATCACCATCAACATGAGCGAGTTCCAGGAAGCGCACACGGTCTCCACGCTCAAGGGCGCACCACCGGGTTACATCGGCTACGGCGAAGGCGGCGTGCTGACCGAAGCCGTACGGCGCAAACCCTACAGCGTGGTGCTGCTGGACGAGGTGGAAAAAGCCCACCCGGACG
The DNA here is from genome assembly GCF_030687495.1 of Pseudomonas sp. FP453. Lineage (NCBI taxonomy): Bacteria > Pseudomonadati > Pseudomonadota > Gammaproteobacteria > Pseudomonadales > Pseudomonadaceae > Pseudomonas > Pseudomonas sp. FP453. The sequence goes on from NZ_CP117435.1 coordinate 6,114,909, forward strand.
TGCATGAGATCTTCTTCCAGGTGTTCGACAAGGGCGTGATGGAAGACGGCGAAGGCCGGGTGATCGACTTCAAGAACACCCTGATCCTGCTGACCACCAACGCCGGCACCGAGCTGATTTCCCGCGTGTGCAAGGACCCGACGAATGTGCCGGAGCCGGAAGAGATCGCCAAGGCATTGCGTCAGCCGTTGCTGGAGATTTTCCCGCCGGCACTGCTCGGCCGCCTGGTGACGATTCCGTACTACCCGCTGAGCGACGAGATGCTCAAGGCGATCACCCGCCTGCAGTTGAACCGCATCAAGAAGCGCGTGGAAAGTACGCACAAGGTGGCCTTCGACTATGACGACGCGGTGGTCGACCTGATCGTCTCGCGCTGCACCGAGACTGAGAGCGGCGGGCGCATGATCGATACGATCCTGACCAACAGTTTGCTGCCGGACATGAGCCGTGAATTCCTCACGCGCATGCTGGAGGGCAAGGCGTTGGCGGGGGTGCGGATCAGCAGTCGGGATAACGAATTGCACTACGCCTTCAGCGACGCAGAATAACTATTGGTGGAATGCGGTCATTGTGGGAGCTGGCTTGCCCGCGATAGCGGTGGGTCAGTCCCAGATTTTTCACTGACAGACCGCTATCGCAGGCAAGCCAGCTCCCACATTTGATCCAGTTCCGTCAGTGAAAAAGGTATTACAGGACAACCGATGCTATTCAACCAAGCCTCACGCCTGGCCAAGATCACCAGCCCCCTCGGGCCGGATGTGCTGCTGCTCAATGCCATGGGCGGCGGTGAGGAACTGGGCCGGCTGTTCACCTATGAACTGCAACTGACGTCCCTGGACGCCAACATCGACCTCAACCAGTTGCTCGGCAAACCCATGAGCGTCGGCCTGCAGCTGGCGGACGGCGGTGAGCGGCATTTCCACGGCATCGTCGCGCGCTGTAGCCAGGATATCGACCAGGGCCAGTTCGCCAGTTACCAGGTGGTGCTGCGCCCGTGGTTCTGGCTGTTGAGTCGCACCTCGGACTGTCGGATTTTCCAGAACCTGAGCATCCCGCAGATCATCAAGCAGGTGTTTCGCGACTTGGGTTTCTCCGACTTCGAAGACGCCCTGAGCCGCCCGTATCGCGAGTGGGAATACTGCGTGCAGTACCGCGAGACCAGCTTCGATTTCGTCAGCCGCCTGATGGAACAGGAAGGCATCTACTACTTCTTCCGCCATGAACAGGACCGCCATGTGCTGGTGCTGGCCGACGCCTACGGCGCCCACACCACGGTGCCGGGCTACGCGTCGATCCCGTATTACCCCAAGGACGAGCAGCAGCGCGAACGCGACCATATGCACAACTGGCACCTGGCGCAGCAGGTGCAGCCGGGCTCGCTGGAGCTCAACGACTACGACTTCCAGCGCCCCAGCGCGAGCATCGACGTGCGCTCGGCGATGCCGCGCCCGCACACCGCCGGCGACTATCCGCTGTACGACTACCCCGGCACCTACGTGCAAAGCCAGGACGGCGAACACTACGCGCGCACCCGCATCGAAGCCCTGCAAACCCTGCATGAACAGATCGAGTTCAGCGGCAATGCGCGCGGCCTGGGCTCAGGCCATTTGTTCAGCCTCACCGGCTTCAGTCGCCAGGACCAGAACCGCGAATACCTGATCGTCGGCATCCGCTACCACATCGTCCAGGAGAGCCTGGAAAGCGGCAGCGGCTCGGGCGCGGCGCAGTTCAGCAGCAGCCTGAACTGCATCGATGCCCAGCAAAGCTTCCGTCCGCTGGCCAGCACCCACCGGCCCATCGTCAAAGGCCCGCAGACCGCGCTGGTGGTGGGGCCCAAGGGCGAGGAAATCTGGACCGACCAGTACGGCCGCGTGAAGGTGCATTTCTACTGGGACCGTCACGACCAATCCAACGAAAACAGCTCGTGCTGGATTCGCGTGTCGCAATCCTGGGCCGGCAAGAACTGGGGCTCGATGCAGATTCCACGGATCGGCCAGGAAGTGATTGTGAGTTTTCTGGAAGGTGATCCCGATAGGCCGATCATCACCGGGCGGGTGTACAACGCCGAGCAGACGGTGCCTTACGACTTGCCGGAAAACGCCACGCAAAGCGGCATGAAAAGCCGCTCCAGCAAGGGCGGCACTCCGGCCAACTTCAATGAAATCCGCATGGAGGACAAGAAGGGCCTGGAGCAGCTGTACATCCATGCCGAGCGTAACCAGGACATCGTGGTGGAAGTGGATGAGAGCCATTCGGTGGGGCATGACCGCAACAAGAGCATCGGCCACAACGAGACAGTGACCATCGGCAACAACCGCCTGCGCATCGTCAAGCAGGAAGACATCCTCTCAGTGGGCCAGCGCAAGACGGACAGCATCAGCCAGAGCTACGTCATCGAAGTGGGCGAAAACCTGCGCCTGGTCTGCGGTGAAAGCATCCTGGAGTTGAATGCCAGCGGGCAGATCAACCTGACGGGCGTGCAGATCAGCTTCTACGCCAGCGGCGATGCCGAGTTCAACACGGGTGGCGTGCTGCACCTGAACAACGGCGGCGGCGCGGGCGCAACCCCCGATGGCCAGGGCGTTAAAGCCAGCATCGACGCCAATATCAACGCCGCGTTCCCAACGCCTAAAAGCTCCTGACGAGACCTGTTTGCGATGACGTATCGAATCAACGAATTCCAGTTCCAACTGCCGGCCGCCGAGTTGCAGGACGCGACGATCAATATCCTCAAGTTCCCTGAGCTGGGCACTTCCCTGATCATCAGTCGCAGCCTCTTGGCCGAGGGCGAAACCCTGCACAGCAACTTCGCCGACCAGCTCAAGCGCCTGGAGCAACAGGTGCAGGATTTGCGCTGCCAGCCGAGCACGGTGGTGCGTTTGGGCGCGGCTCAAGAAATCGAAGGCATCGAGCTGCGCAGCCAGTTCAACAAGGGCAATGACAAGGTGTTCCAGTACCAATTGGCGCTGGTGTTGCCGGGCACGCGCAAGATGCTCGCGTTGAGTTATGTGAAGGCCGAAAAGCTCGGCGATGCCGAGGCAGCGCACTGGGCGTTGATCAAGAACTCGCTGTCGTTCGACGCCCTTTGATGAGCCGCCTGCATGTCTGACGCACTTTGGGCGGCCCGCATGGGCGACGCGCTCGCCCACACGTCGATGATGGCCGACATCCTCGGCGGTGTGCTGGAGGTGGCGGCCAATATTGCGATCACCGCCGTGGCAACCGCTGCGGTGGTGGCCGCCACCGGTATCACCGTGGCCACGGGCGGGCTTGGCTGCTTCCTGCTGGGCGCGGTGGTGGGCACGATTGTCGGGCTGGCCATGAGCAAGACGGGGGCGGACAAAGGCCTGTCGAATTTATGCGAGAGCTTTAGCAACGCCCTGTTTCCGCCCACGGTGCAGGCGAACATTCTCACCGGCTCCACCAACACCCTGACCAATAACATCCCCGCCGCCCGCGCTGCCGGGGCGATCAGCTCCCACGTCGCGCCGGCCGGCACCGAGCTGGAAGAGCCGGCACCAGAGCCGGGCTACCTGGACATGGCCGAGAGTTTCTTCTCGCAGATGTGGCGCCCCACCGTCGCCACGCCGGCGCCAGGCGCGGTGCCCAAGCCGCTGGACCTGGTGGTGTGCATGAAGCACCCGCCGATGCCGCCGCAGTTCATGGCCGAGGGTTCGGACAAGGTCACGGTCAACGGCCAGCCGGCGGTGCGCAGCGGTGATCGCAGTACGTGCGATGCGACGGTGGTGGGTTCGGGGCTGATCTCGTCCAACGTGACCATTGGCGGCGGCTCGGTGGTGGTGCGTGAGATTCGCAGCGGCAAGACGCCGGGCGTCGGGCTGGCGGTGACGGCGCTGTTGATGCTCAAGGGCGGCAAGGGCAAGTTCTTCAGCAAGCTGCCGTGCATGCTGATCAGCGGCGCGACGTCGATGGCTGTCAGCAGTGCGATGGGGGCGATGGCGAACGCGGCGATGGGCTCGTCGAACCCGGTCCATGCGGCCACCGGCGCAAAAGTGTTGGGGCACGTCGAAGAGCTGGATTTTGTGCTGCCCGGCATCCTGCCGATTGCCTGGCAGCGGTTCTACAACAGCCGCGATGAGCGCCCGGGCAGCCTGTTCGGCAAAGGCTGGAGCGTGGTTTATGACGTGTGCGTCGACATTCGCCCCCATCCAGAGGGTGGTGAAACGCTGATCTACACCGACGAGCAGGGCCGAGCAATCGACATGGGTTCGATTGCTTTGGGCGGCGCGGTATTCAGCGCCGGTGAAGGGCTCGCGGTGCGCCGCCACCTCAATGGGCAGTTGCTGATCGAAAGCGACGATGGCCTGTACCGCTTGTTCGAGCCTGCGGCCAACCCGTCGCGGCTACGTCTGAGCCAGTTGGGTGATCGTAACGACAACCGTATCTACCTCGACTACGACGAAGCCGAGCATCTGGTACGGCTGCGCGATACGTTCGATCTGGTGCAGGTTGAGCTGGTTCGTGAGCAGGGCCAATTGGCGCGCATCGAGCGTGTGTATCCCGATCAGCGTCGTGAAGTGCTGGTCAGCTACGGCTATGACATGGCCGGGAGCCTGGCTGAAGTACGCGACGCGACTGATCAGGTGCAACGCCGCTTCGCCTACGACAACGGCCGCCGGATGGTCGAGCATCAACTGCCGACCGGGTTACGGTGTTTTTACGAATGGGCGTTGGTGGAAAACCTGGAATGGCGCGTGGTCCGCCATTGGACCGATGAAGGCGACGCTTACCAGTTCGACTATGACTTGCAGGCCGGCCTCACGCGCATCACCGATGGCTTGCAACGCGTCAGCACCCGCTTGTGGAACACGCAGCACCAGATCATCCAGTACAGCGACAACCTCGGCCAGACCTGGCTGTTCGAGTGGAACGACGAACGCCAATTGCTCAGCGCCACCGATCCGCAGGGTGGGCGTTATGAATACAGCTATGACGAGGCCGGTAATCTGATCGGCGAGCGTGACCCGTTGGGGCGCAGCGATTCGACGTTGTGGCTGGAGCATTGGGCCTTGCCGCAGGTGGAAACCGACGCGGCCGACAACAGTTGGCAGTATCGCTACGACCCGCGTGGCAACTGCATCGCCGAAACCGATCCGCTGGGCCATGTCACCCGCTACCGCTATGACGACCACGGCCAGCCGGTGGAAATCATCGACGCCACCGGCAAAAGCAAAAAGCTGCGCTGGAACCCGTTCGGGCAGTTGGTGGAACACGTTGATTGCTCGGGCTATCCAACCCGCTTTGGCTACGACGCGCGCGGCAACTTGCAGGTGATCACGGACGCCCTCGGCGAGCGCACCTTGTTCAACTATGACGCCCAGGGCCGCCTGCTCGGCAGCCAACTGCCGGACGGGCGCACCGAGCAATACCAGCGTGACGTCAGCGGGCAACTGGTGGGTTACACCGACCCGGCCGGGCACACCACGCTCTATCAGCACAACCGTCGCGGCCAGGTCCGCCAGCGTACTGATGCCCACGGCCGACAGGTGCAGTTCGGTTATGACAGCTATGGGCGGCTGCAAGCGCTGATCAACGAGAACGGCGAGCGCTACCGGTTTGCCTGGGATGCCGGGGACAGGCTGACAGAACAGCAAGATCTCGACGGCAGCGCCAAGCGTTACGGTTACGACCCACTGAATAATGTGATCGCAGTGACTGCTGTTCCGGCCCCTCACGGCAACGGTCTGGCGGTAGTCCCCGAAACCCCGCCCGCTCCCATCGTCCATCAGCTGGAACGCGATGCGGTTGGCCGCCTGATCGCCAAGGCCACCGACGATGGCCGCACCGACTACGCCTACGATGCGGTGGATCAACTCACCGCCGTAACCTTCACCGACTTGAACGGCAACACCCAAGCCCTGGGCTTTGCCTACGATGCCCTCGGCCAACTGCTGTGCGAACAAAGCGCAGCGGGCGACCTGAACCACCACTACGACGAGCTGGGCAACCTGATCCAGAGCCGACTGCCCGACGGTCGCTGGCTCAATCGCCTGCACTACGGCAGTGGCCACCTGCACCAGATCAACCTCGACGGCCAGGTCATCAGCGACTTTGAACGCGATCGCCTGCACCGCGAAGTGCTGCGCACCCAAGGCCAGCTCAGTACCCGCAGCGAATACGACCGCAGCGGCCGCCTGCGCTCACGCCAACGCCGCCACGCCAGCCAGCCGCCGTCCTTGCTGCCCGCTGCGGCGCAAAAACATTTCGAGTACGACCCCGCCGACAACCTGATCGGCAAGCTCGACCAACAACCCGCCGCGCAACACCGCCAACTCCTGCACTACGACGCCACCGGCCGCATTATCGCCAGCCAAGACAGCCTGCACGGCCAGCGCGAGACCTTCGCCTACGACGCCGCCGCCAACCTGCTCGACGGGCCGCAGCCGGGCGCTGGGCTGGTGGTGCATAACAAACTGCTGACCTATCAGGACAAACGTTATCGCTACGATGCGTTCGGCCGCACCATTGAAAAACGCAGTGCCGCGCGGGGCGTGCAACGCTTTGCCTATGACGCCGAAAGCCGGCTGATCGAAGTACGCAATGACAACGGCAGCGTGGTCAGGATGACCTACGACCCGTTGGGCCGGCGCATCGGGAAAACCGAGCATGGCAGCGACGGCTATCCGCTAGGGGAAACGCGGTTCGTGTGGGATGGCCTGCGGTTGTTGCAGGAGCACCGGCACAGCCAGACCAGCCTGTATATCTATCAGGACGAAGGCCACGAGCCCTTGGCCCGGGTTGACGGTACGGGGCCGTTGCAGAAGATTCGCTACTACCACAACGACCTGAACGGCTTGCCGGAACAGCTCACCGAAGCGGATGGGCATGACGTCTGGCGGGCGACTTATCGGGTGTGGGGCAACACGCTGGAGGAGGTGCGCGAGCCGTATTACATCGAAGAGCAGAACCTGCGGTTTCAGGGGCAGTATCTGGATCGGGAGACGGGGCTGCATTTCAATACGTTCAGGTTTTATGATCCGGATGTGGGGCGGTTTACTACGCCGGATCCGATTGGGTTGGCGGGGGGGATCAATGCCTACACTTATGCCGACAACCCCTTTGCCTGGGTCGATCCGTTAGGTCTTACGTGTGCAGGCAATGGAAAAGTCCACGGCAACAGCCACTCGAGCAAAAACCCTAATCACGTCTATGTCATCGTTGATACGAAGACAGGGCGAATGATGAAACCGGGAATCAGTGGGCGGCCGTTAAACAAGAATGGCACATCACCTCGCGCCAACCAGCAGGTCAATGCGCTCAATAAACCCCAAGCAGGGCGCTACAAGGCGGTGATTGTTGAGAAGAACAAAACTCGACTTCAAGCCAAAGCTACCGAACAGAAAATTACAGACAAACACGCGGCGAGAAACAACGGCAACATGCCGTCGCCGATCCACAGAAACCCGCTACCGCAGGTTGACACGAGAGATGGCTACCTTAAATTATACGGCACGCCTGATAACCGTTAGTTTTTTGAAGTGAACGCCGCAATGAATCTAAATATGCTTATTCTGCAAGAAAGTGAAGCTTCTGCCCTGACGGACGGCATTCAGATACGTCAAATGAGCCACCACATCACCCAGATATTCATGGCCTTGCTGCCAAAAGCCGAAATAAACGGCAGCAGCAAAATAGTTGTGTCACTAGGCCCTCGTGGCGACGAAGATCTATTTGATAATGTCTTGGGTGTGACAAATATCTTTGTAGAAGACTTCGACTTCAAACGTTTTCTCTCTCTCGATCGTTTCAACCAAGACAAGCTGCTGCTAGAGACGCTACGTCGCGCACTCATCGTGATTGCAGAAAGAAAAGAATCCAACTCTATGGCGACCGAGCTTATAAACTCGACCGCCGAAGCCGTATTGGAAACCCACTTTGAGCTAGACACTCCAATTAAAAAGCTTTCAAAAACCAGTAAAGACAAAAAGTACAAAGTCAACGCTTTCAGAACGTTGAATGCTGAGGTTGGTGAAGGTTGGTACTGCGAAGTACACAATTCAACACAACGCAAAATCTGGATGCATGAGCTTCCCGGCTATATTGATCGAAGTGACCTATTTAAAAGCGCAGAACTGTCTGAAGGCATCTACCAAGTAAAAAATCGCCTCAACAAAGTCGTATTTGAAATAATTATCTGACAAAAAAACCATGAGTTCCTCTAGAGTGGCACAGGATACCTAAACAAGAAAACACAACAATATTCATGCATCAAACGAACCCGCCCGAGGTAAAGGGGACTGATTTATTTACCTGAATGGGTTGCCGGAACAGCTCACCCAAGCGGATGGGCATGAGGTCTGGCGGGCGACTTATCGGGTGTGGGCCAACACGCTGGAGGAAGTGCGCGAGCCGTATTACATCGAGGACAGAACCCGCGGTTTCGGGGGCAGTATCTGGACCGGGAGACGGGGCTGCATTTCAATACGTTCAGGTTTTATGATCCGGATGTGGCGCGGTATGCTGCACCGGATCCGATTGGGTTGGTGGGGGGATCAACCTCTACAAGTACGCACCCAACCCTATTTCATGGATTGATCCATGGGGGCTGATCAATCTGAATACCCACGGGGCCGTAGGTAATTTTGGCGTCTATGAGATTCGAATAGATGGTGAGCTGCACAAATACGACAAGGCCGATATGAACCGCGTGACAAAATCTAGCGGCGACCCGACCAGGCTTCACCAGCAGGTAGAAAAACTAGAACGTCTAAATCCTGGAAAAACGATCAAGGGAACTGTTGTGCAAAGCGGTATAAGTTCGACCCAGGCAGCGAAGACCATTGAAACGGCGAAATTGGACGCTCACTTCGAAAAAACAGGTGGTCAAATTCCCGAAGGATATAGAAAAAGCTATAAAGGTCCTGAACCGCTCTGCGGCAAATAGAAGAGGTCAATAATGCGCACCCCATTCCCTCTCGCTATCGGCGGCCTGTTCCCAGATCCTGGCGCTGTATTTTTTGTATCGCACCTCGTTAGCCGGATTATTCGTGAACAATTGGAACATCGAATAGTCGACACCGAGGAATTCGATAAAAAATAGGGCGACAACTATTGGCTGAGTTCAAAAGACTCCAGCATGGCTGACTTAACGGACCTCAAAATCATGGGACCTGAAGTGTCGAAAAGAAATAAAACAGTCAGCTACTCTTTGAAAATGCCTCATCAGCCCATCAATGAAGATCCAACGAGTCATGAACAATACCTTGCCTATCATGAACGAGCCGTGAAGGAAATATTTGACGCTCTCCCAATACATCTATCAGAGCCCGTAGAAAATATTTACGCCGCCATACCTCAGGAAGTGCAAACGTTACCGGCAGCACAGCTGAAGAGCCCAGAATAAATTAAAACCCGGCCTGAAAATTATCATGGATACATGGGGCTGATTTATTTACCATTCTTTTTATAGACCAAATAAATCCGCCCCCTTTATCCCTATTTATTCAGCATCTTCTGCATCTGCTTGCGCGTTTCTTATCAGCCGCTTCAGCATTTTGTTCATGTGCTCATAGCGCTTCTCAACGACCGCCATACGAGACGCTGCCGTCGGCGTTTCCGATGACTCCGGCGCCACATAGGGGTCGTAGATAAGCCCGTATCGTTTCGCGATTTCTTTCATCTGGTCTTCTGTGGCATTCATCCTGCTTTCAAGAGCGTTCAAGCGTGAGTCAACATCAGTTGCCGCGCCAGGATCCTTACCCACCGCCTTGGCATCCGGCCCCTCATTAATGGAGAGTATGCTGTTGACCATTACTTCCGTTTTTATTTCAGCGCTTTCAAGACGTGCGTCTAATTTTTGCTGTTCCGTCGCGGAAGGATCGTTGGTGCTTACCCTACCGTCTGCGTTCCTTTTTTCAGCGCCCGGCATTTTGGCTTGTGCGTCAATCCTGTCCGTTATGGCGCGAGAAGCTATATGCTCCCCGGCGGTAAAGGGCAAACCAGTAAGTGTGCTTACGCCATGATTTATAAACGCGCTACGAGCACCGCTGGCGAGCTCACTCGATATTGGCGGAAGCACATTTTTTTTGTGCAAATCGGAAATTGTTTTCGAGCTATTGACGGCATCGTTCGACCCATTTGGCCCACCCGCAGGCTTGGGTGGTTTCGTCGATGGTGGCTTAGTCCCCGCTGGCGGTTTGGTATTCGCTGGCGGCTTAGTCTCCGCTGGTGGCTTGGTATTCGCCGGCGGCTTAGTCTCCGCTGGTGGCTTGGTATTCGCCGGCGGCTTAGTCTCCGCTGGTGGCTTGGTATTCGCTGGCGGCTTAGTCTCCGCTGGTGGCTTGGTATTCGCTGGCGGCTTTTTCTTAGGTGCCTTTGTCTTCGGGTTATTGAAAAAAACAGAGCTAGCGCGCTTAGACCTCGCTTGCACCTCCTCTTCACTCGCCATCGGATACTGGGAAGAACGCCCGCTCTCATTACCCAAATCGCGTTCAACTCTCAAGCCGCTCGCAACGTCCTGCTGTTTATCTGTAACTATCGGCGCTTTGCCCCCCTGAGTGCCGGGTTGAGCCGACGGGATCTGCAAATGGGTATACGGCTGATCAGACAGTTTCATAACGACACCTCTTAAATTCGATTGAGAGAGTGCTTCCTGCAACCTCAACCTTTAAGTGAGCGTTCACACATAGAGGTTCCGGCATTTAAAAAAAAACGCACCAAGACGAATACAAGCCGTTGCAACCCCCGTCTGCTCAAGCCATTTAAACGTGCATATGAACCTGAACACCGACTTGCTTTGCCCCAACAAAAATGGGCACCCGACCCAGTCGGCGTGCCCATTTTTTCTACCACCCCGCCTCCCTTCGAGGCGATACCGCTATTACGGGTTGACGCTGTCTTTGAGCGACTTGCCCGGCTTGAACGCAACGGTGTTGCTGGCCTTGATCTTCACCGGCTCGCCGGTTTGCGGGTTCTTGCCGGTGCGGGCGCCGCGATGGCGTTGCAGGAAGGTGCCGAAGCCAACCAGGGTGACGCTGTCCTTGCGGTGCAGGGCGCCGGTGATTTCTTCGAGAACGGCGTTGAGGACGCGGTTGGCCTGTTCTTTGGTGAGATCCGCTTTTTCAGCGATGGCGGCTGCGAGTTCTGGTTTACGCATGAGTGAAGCCTCTTTGACGGTTTTTTGTTGTTATGTCCGTGCTGCTCTCTAACGGAGCAGCGCCCAAGGCGCCGCAGGCTCTACTCTGCGGCAGACGGGAGTGAGGATGGCATGCCCTCCGACGCTGCGCCAGTGTCGCGGCGACCTTTCTGGGGGTAGGAACGTGCTGATTCCGACAGAACGACCGCTATTTACGCCAGCAACGGTGGAAGTTCTTTGTTCAGGGCCAGTTTGTCCATGACAGCGCCGCCGGTCAGCGCATAACCCAGCAGGCGGCCGCTGGCGTCGCGGCACAGCGCCTTGATATCGGCACCCTGGCCTTCGACGCTCCACACGCCTTCGCTGCCCCGTGGCGGTGGCGAAACCACCAGCGGGCAGATCGGGGTTTTCACGGTGATGGGCATTGGCCCGTAGCTGACCGCCGTCGCATTGCCGGCCAACGTCTGGGCCAGGGCGCGGGCGCAGCTCATCAGTGGCATCACGTACAGCAGGTTCAGGCCATCGACCTCGGCGCAGTCGCCCAGGGCGTAGATATTCGCGTGGGAGGTCTTGAGGTGGCGGTCTACCGTGACCCCGCGGCCGGTCTGCAAGCCGGCGGCGGCGGCGAGGTCGACCCGTGGACGCAGGCCGATGGCCGAGACCACCAGGTCACAGTGGATCACTTCGCCGTCCGACAGGTGCGCTTCCAGGCCACCAGCGCTGCGCTGCAAGCGGTTGAGCACCGGGCCCAGGTGGAAACGCGCGCCGAGGCCTTCCAGGCCAGCCTGCACCGCAGCGGCAGCCGCCGGGTGCAGCAGGGTCGGCATGACTTGCTCGCACGGCGCCACCAGGTCGATCTCGTAGCCGCCGAGGATCAGGTCATTGGCGAACTCGCAGCCGATCAGGCCGGCACCGAGCAGCAGCACGCGGCGCTTGCCGGCCGCTGCGGCGCGAAAGCGCGCGTAGTCTTCCAGGTCATTGATCGGGAAAATCAGCTCAGCTCCATCGCCTTCCACCGGCACACGCACGGTTTCGGCGCCCCAGGCCAGGATCAGGTCGCGATAGGCCACCGCCTCCTCGCCGATCCACAGGCGCTTGTGGCCCGGGTCGATGCCGCTGATGCGGGTGTGGGTGCGCACTTCGGCCTTGAGTTGCTCGGCCATGGCGCCAGGTTCAGCCATGCTCAGGCCATCGGCATCCTTGTTCTTGCCAAAACCGGTGGAGAGCATGGGCTTGGAGTAGGAGCGGCCGTCATCCGCGGTGATCAGCAGCAATGGGGTCTCGCTGTCGAGCTTGCGAAACTCCCGGGCCAGGTTGTAGCCGGCCAATCCGGTGCCGATGATCACGACAGGTGCGTTCATGCCCTTCTCCTTGTAGTAGGTTTATTTGCTTAAAAATTAACCGATTTCGATCATTTCGAAATCCATCTTGCCCACGCCGCAGTCCGGGCACAGCCAATCTTCCGGGACGTCTTCCCAACGGGTGCCAGGCAGGATTCCGTCATCCGGCCAGCCGTCTTTCTCGTCGTAGATCAGGCCGCAGACTACACATTGCCACTTCTTCATTACTTGCTTCCTCAGGGTCCAGGCCTCTTGGCCGACGGTCGATAGATCCAGCGTTGCCGTACGGCTCAGGGCGTTTTGTACTGATCGGGGCGTGCAGATGCAAGCATGATCGACGCAAACGGCCGGCCCACCCCGGCAAAAGCCCAGGGTGCCATGGTAAGCTCGCCGCCTCTTTTGCTGCCAATACTGACTCACCGTGCCGCACTCAATCGCCCTTTCCGATGCTTGCCAATGGCTGACCCAGAGCCTTCTGCGCCCAATGCCGGCGCCCCTGACCGTCAATTGGCTGTTCAACGAAGACTCGCTGACGCGCCGGCTGACGTGGCTGTCCCGGGACGGCTTCAGCGTGACGCCACTGTTCGAAGGCTGGCAGCCGCTGCGGGACGACGAATGCGCCGCCCTCGGGCTCGCGCCAGCCACCGTCGGCTGGGTACGCGAAGTGTATTTGCGCGGGCAAGGCCAGCCCTGGGTGTTTGCCCGCAGCGTGGCGTCGCGCAGTGCGTTGCAAGGTGATGGGCTGCACATGGATGAGCTGGGCAGCCGCTCGCTGGGCGAATTGCTGTTCTGCGACCAGGCGTTCACCCGCCAGGCGATCGAGGTGTGCCATTACCCGCGCCACTGGTTGCCAAGCGCCGATCAGGCCGACGGGCTGTGGGGTCGGCGCTCGCGTTTTGATCGCGGGGCCTTGAGCGTATTGGTCGCGGAAATCTTCTTGCCGAGCTTCTGGCATGCCTTGCATGCCCACCCGGAGAACTGCTGATGTATCAACGTCTGCTCAAGTCCTTGAACCACCTGAACCCCAGGGCGTGGGATTTCATCCAGCTGACGCGCATGGACAAGCCCATCGGCATCTATCTGCTGCTGTGGCCGACGTTATGGGCGCTGTGGATCGCCGGCAAGGGCTCGCCGTCTTTGCTCAATATCGTGATTTTCGTGCTCGGCGTGGTGCTCACCCGTGCCGGCGGCTGCGTCATCAATGACTGGGCCGACCGCAAGGTCGACGGCCATGTGAAACGCACCGAGCAGCGTCCGCTGGTGAGCGGCAAGATCAGCTCGAAAGAGGCCCTGGTGTTTTTTGCCGTGCTGATGGGCATCAGTTTCCTGCTGGTACTGCTGACCAATGCCAGCACCATCCTGCTGTCCCTCGGCGGCCTGGCGCTGGCGGCGAGTTACCCGTTCATGAAGCGCTACACCTATTACCCGCAGGTGGTGTTGGGTGCGGCGTTTTCCTGGGGCATGCCGATGGCATTCACCGCCGAGACCGGCAGCCTGCCCGCCACCGCGTGGCTGCTGTATATCGCCAACCTGTTGTGGACGGTGGGTTATGACACCTATTACGCCATGACCGACCGCGACGACGACTTGAAGATCGGCGTGAAGTCCACGGCCATTCTGTTTGGCGATGCGGATCGCGTGATCATCCTGACTCTACAGGGGTTGGCGCTGGTGTGCCTGTTGCTGGCGGGCGCGCGGTTTGAGCTGGGGGGCTGGTTCCACTTGGGCCTGGTTGCCGCGGCGGGCTGTTTTGCCTGGGAGTTCTGGTACACGCGGGACAGGGATCGGCTGAAGTGCTTCAAGGCGTTCCTGCATAACCACTGGGCGGGGTTGGCGATTTTTGTCGGGATTGTGCTGGATTACGGGTTGCGCTGATTGTTCTGACGCCATCGCGGGCAAGCCCGCTCCCACAGTTTGAATTGCGAACACCTTCAAATGTGGGAGCGGGCTTGCCCGCGATGCTTTTAGCCGCGCCTCGGGCTCAAGGCTTGATCACATGCCACGCCCCACCCTTGCCATCCCCGGTCTTGTCCCCGGCCTTCATGTCATCCTTATAGGTGTACACCGGCTTGCCTTTGTAAGCCCACTGGCTGGTCTGGTCATCACGGGTGATCACCGTCCAATCCCCCATCGGCTTGTCGGTGGACTCAGCCTTCAACGGCGGCCAGTTCGTCGCGCACTGGTCCTTGCACACGGACTTGCCATCGGCATCCTTGTCGAAGGTGTAGAGCGTCATCCCTTTGTGATCCACCAGCATCCCGTCTTTGGTCATCGCCGGGTCCATTGCGAAGGCCAGGGTCGGCAGCGTCAACGCGGCCGTTACCAACAGGGCTTTCCAGGAAACAGTGCGGTAAGTCATCGGAACCTTCCTTTTTTGGTTGTCAGGATTCGGACCCAAAGCGTAGTCCAGAGAGACGCGGATTGCCCAAGCGACTAAATTACTGTCACACGACTGCAATAATTCCGTTATCTAATGCGGCGCAAGACAGTTAAATGACAAGAGGATTTAGGCATGGTTGGCAGGAGCATTCTGATCGTTGACGACGAAGCGCCCATCCGCGAGATGATCGCCGTTGCGTTGGAAATGGCCGGCTACGACTGCCTGGAGGCAGAGAACTCCCAGCAGGCCCATGCCATTATCGTCGACCGCAAGCCGGACCTGATCCTGCTCGACTGGATGCTGCCCGGCACGTCCGGCATCGAGCTGGCCCGCCGCCTCAAGCGTGACGAGCTGACCGGGGATATCCCGATCATCATGCTCACCGCCAAGGGCGAAGAGGACAACAAGATTCAGGGCCTGGAAGTCGGCGCCGATGACTACATCACCAAGCCATTTTCCCCACGTGAGCTGGTCGCGCGCCTGAAAGCCGTACTGCGCCGCGCCGGCCCGACCGATGGCGAAGCGCCGATTGAAGTCGGCGGCCTGATCCTCGACCCCATCAGCCACCGCGTGACCATCGACGGCACGCCGGCCGAGATGGGCCCCACCGAATACCGCCTGCTGCAATTCTTCATGACCCACCAGGAACGCGCCTACACCCGTGGCCAGCTGCTCGACCAGGTCTGGGGCGGCAACGTGTATGTGGAAGAGCGCACCGTGGATGTGCATATCCGTCGCCTGCGCAAAGCCTTGGGCGATGCCTACGAGAATCTGGTACAAACCGTGCGCGGTACTGGCTACCGGTTCTCCACCAAGGGCTGAGCCAGCCGCTTTTCTTGACTTAAACAGCTGACAAGGACGCATGTTCAAGTGAACCAAAACTGGCATGGCACCCTGATCCGCCACATGCTCCTGCTGGTCACCGGCTGCCTGCTGGTAGGCCTGATCAGCGGCTACTACGGCTGGAGCCTGGCCATCGGCCTCGGCCTGTACCTGGGCTGGACCCTCAAGCAATTGCTGCGCCTGCATGAATGGCTGCGCCAGCACAAACCCGACGAAGCGCCACCCGACGGCTACGGCCTGTGGGGCGAGGTGTTCGACAGCATCTACCACCTGCAACGCCGCGACCAACGGGTACGCGGGCGCCTGCAAGCGGTGATCGACCGGGTGCAGGAGTCCACTGCGGCGCTGAAAGACGCGGTAATCATGCTCGACAGCGACGGCAACCTGGAATGGTGGAACCGCGCCGCCGAAACCCTGTTGGGCCTGAAGACACCCCAGGACAGCGGCCAGCCGGTGACCAACCTGGTGCGCCACCCGCGCTTCAAGGAATACTTCGAGCAGGACAACTACGAAGAAGCCCTGGAAATCCCCTCGCCCACCAACGACCGCGTGCGCATCCAGCTGTACCTGACGCGCTACGGCAACAACGAGCACCTGATGCTGGTACGCGACGTGACCCGCATCCATCAGCTGGAACAGATGCGCAAAGACTTCGTCGCCAACGTCTCCCACGAGTTGCGCACACCGCTGACGGTGATCTGCGGCTACCTGGAGACGCTGCTGGACAACGTCGACGAGATCAACCCGCGCTGGAGCCGCGCGCTGCAACAAATGCAGCAGCAGGGTTCACGCATGCAGACCCTGCTCAACGACCTGTTGCTGCTGGCCAAGCTGGAGGCGACCGACTATCCGTCGGACAACCAACCGGTGGCCGCGCAGAGCCTGTTGCAGACCATCAAGAACGACGCCCAGGCGCTGTCCGGCCAACGCGGCCAGCAGATCACCCTGGAAGCCGACCCGCAGGTCTTGCTCAAGGGCAGCGAAGGCGAATTGCGCAGCGCGTTTTCCAACCTGGTGTTCAACGCCGTCAAGTACACCCAGGACAAGGGCACCATCCGCATCCGCTGGTGGGCCGACGACCAGGGCGCGCATTTGAGCGTGCAGGATTCCGGCATCGGCATCGACGCCAAGCACCTGCCGCGCCTGACCGAGCGCTTCTACCGCGTCGACTCCAGCCGTAACTCCAACACCGGCGGCACCGGGCTCGGTCTGGCCATCGTCAAGCACGTGTTGTTGCGCCACCGCGCGCGCCTGGAGATCAGCAGCGTGCTGGGCCATGGCAGCACGTTTACCTGCCATTTCCCGCCGTCGCAGGTGACCCGCTCGCGCGTCCTCAGTACCGATGAATAACCCACAGGCGACACAGGACTAAATGTGGGAGCTGGCTTGCCTGCGATAGCGGTATATCAGTAAACACATCGGTAACGGGTACACCGCTATCGCAGGCAAGCCAGCTCCCACAGTGGATTTGCATCGCTTTCAAAGACCCATTCCATGTCCCACCCGGCAGCAGCCACTAGGCAAGCGCCCCATCAGCCGCTACATTGGCCGACCTGCGCCCGCTTTTGCGGCTCACCTGCCACCCCTTAATTGAACACACGGAACCTGCAAAACCCCATCATGGACCCTTCCCCTGGTATCACCCTCGCCACACTCTTCGCCGACTTCGGCATGATTCTTTTTGCACTGGTCCTGGTACTGCTCAACGGTTTCTTCGTTGCGGCGGAATTTGCCATGGTCAAACTGCGCTCCACCCGGGTCGAGGCCATCGCCCACACCAACGGCTGGCGCGGGCAGATCCTGCGCACCGTACACAGCCAGCTCGACGCCTACCTGTCGGCCTGCCAGCTGGGTATCACCCTCGCCTCCCTCGGCCTGGGCTGGGTCGGTGAGCCGGCGTTTGCGCACATTCTTGAGCCATTGCTGGGCGCCGTGGGCGTCGAGTCGCCGGAAGTGATCAAGGGCGTGTCGTTCTTTGCGGCGTTCTTCGTGATTTCCTACCTGCACATCGTGGTCGGTGAGCTGGCGCCCAAGTCCTGGGCCATCCGCAAGCCCGAGCTGTTGTCGCTGTGGACGGCGGTGCCGCTGTACCTGTTCTACTGGGCCATGTACCCGGCGATCTACCTGCTCAACGCCAGCGCCAACGCCATCCTGCGGATCGCCGGCCAGGGCGAGCCTGGCCCGCACCATGAGCACCATTACAGCCGCGAAGAGCTCAAGCTGATCCTGCACTCCAGCCGTGGCCAGGACCCCAGCGACCAAGGCATGCGCGTACTGGCCTCGGCCGTGGAAATGGGCGAACTGGAAGTGGTCGACTGGGCCAACTCCCGGGAAGACCTGGTCACCCTGGACTTCAACGCCCCGCTCAAGGAAATCCTCGCGCTGTTCCGCCGCCACAAATTCAGCCGCTACCCGGTGTATGACGCGGTGCGTAACGAATTCGTCGGCCTGTTGCACATCAAGGACCTGCTGCTGGAACTGGCAGCCCTGGACCACATCCCCGAGTCGTTCAACCTGGCCGAGCTGACCCGCCCGCTTGAGCGCGTGTCGCGGCACATGCCGTTGTCGCAGCTGCTGGAGCAGTTCCGCAAAGGCGGCGCGCACTTCGCCCTGGTGGAAGAAGCCGACGGCAAGATCATCGGCTACCTGACCATGGAAGACGTGCTGGAAGTGCTGGTGGGCGACATCCAGGACGAACACCGCAAGGCCGAACGCGGCATCCTCGCCTACCAGCCGGGCAAGCTGCTGGTGCGTGGCGACACGCCGCTGTTCAAGGTCGAACGCCTGCTGGGCGTGGACCTGGACCATATCGAAGCGGAAACCCTGGCCGGCCTGATCTACGACACCCTCAAGCGGGTGCCGGAAGAAGAGGAAGTGCTGGAAGTTGAAGGCTTGCGGATCATCATCAAGAAGATGAAAGGGCCGAAGATCGTCCTGGCCAAGGTCCTGCTGCTGGACTGACCCTCAATTGCCCAACGCAAAGTTGGGCAAGGCGCCCACCGGCTGGTTGAACTCATACGGGATCGACACCAGCCCCGCCTCGGTGGCGCGCTGCACGACGAAATGCAAGTGTGGCCCGCTGCTGTTGCCGGTATTGCCCGACAGCGCCAGCGGGCTGCCCACCGCCACACGCTGCCCTACCTGCACGCTGACCGACCCTTGCTTGAGGTGCAGGTACACGCCCTCGGTGCCGTCGTCATGGCGCACCCGCACAAAATTGCCCGACGCATCACTGCCGCGCCCGGCCTGCGCGTTCTCGGTTTTCACCACCATCCCGCTGCGCGCCGCAATGATCGGCGTGCCTTCGGGCATGGCGATGTCCATGGCGTAGCGGCTTTTGCTGTCGGTGTGGCTGAAACTGCCGTTGGGCCCCTGGCTCAGGCGGAACGGACCGCCGCGCCAGGGCAGCGGGTAGCGGTAGGCTTGTTGTGGATAAGTCGGCGTGGGCCTGTCGAGCAGCGGGCGCACGCGCTTGCGCTCCTGGATCACGAACGCCTGCGCGCCGGGGGTTTGCCGGTCGCTGTAGAACACGTTGCCGTTGGCATCGATGGATTTGTAGACGGTCATGGCCTGTGCCGAAGGAGCGACCCAGGCCAGTGCGCAGCACAGCAATAGACGCGTGAGCATAGCGTGAACCTGCCGGGATGACTGAACGGCAGGTTAGCGGGAGATCATGACAACACTATGTGCATCAATGAAGTTCCAATGTGGGAGCGGGCTTGCCCGCGATGACAGTGTGTCAGACACAGATCATGTGTCAGATGCACCGCTATCGCGGGCAAGCCCGCTCCCACAAGGGTTAGGTGTCGTTCTGGGGGTCACGCACCCGGCACAAAATGCTTCTGTGCAGTACCACGGGCGATCAGGCGGGAGATGTAGTCGAGCTTCTGCGCGTCCTGGTCGATAAACCGGAAGGTCAGTTGCAGCCAGTCGCTGTCGGGCTTGGGCTCGTGGGCGACAACGGCGTGCAGGTAGCCGTTGAGGCGTGCGACTTCGGCGTTGTCGCCTTGTTCCAGGTCGAGTACGGCGCTTTCCAGGACCTGCGGCAGGACTTCACCGCGACGCACCACCAGCAGCGCTTCCTTGATGCTCAAGCCCTTGATCACGCATTGCTGGGTGCCGCTGGACAGGCGCAGTTGGCCTTGGCCGCGGCCGCCTGCTGGTGCTGCTGCAGGTGCTTGTATCGGCGGGCTGTTGAGCAGGCCTTTGCTGGGCGCAGGGGCGGCGGCGGAAACCGGGGCGGCACGTACGGTCTCGGCCTTGCCGCCGGTCAGGGCGCTCAGGGAGTCGTTGCCAAAGGCCGAGTTCATCTTGGTCGGCGCACTGGCGACCAGGGCGTCGAGACGGCCGATCTTGTGCAGGGCCTGCTTGACCTTGTTCAGCAATTGCTCGTTGGTGAACGGCTTGCTGACGTAACCGGAAACACCGGCCTGGATCGCCTGCACCACGTTTTCCTTGTCGCCACGGCTGGTCACCATCACGAACGGCATGGCCTTGAGGTGCGGTTGCTCACGGCACCAGGTCAGCAGTTCCAGGCCGGACATCTCGGGCATTTCCCAGTCGCACAGCACCAGGTCGAACGTCTCGCGCATCAGGATGGCCTGGGCCTTTTTGCCGTTCACCGCGTCTTCAAGCTTGATCCCGGGGAAGTAGTTGCGCAGGCACTTCTTCACCAGATCGCGGATAAACGAGGCGTCATCCACCACCAATACACTGACTTTACTCATCGACCCTTCATCCTATAAAAACTTCGGCACGCAAGACGCCTGACTGGTGGCATTTTGCCAAAACTCGCTAGTCACAGTCGGACTTTATTGCTTCCGCTGCGCAAAAAATTCGGAGGCCACAAACGAAAACGCCCGGCCAAAGGCCGGGCGTTTATTTCTCGGGCAATCTTACTTATCGTCAGCTTCGCCCGGAACATTAGGGATTTGATCGACCGAACCTTCAACTTCAGCCTTCATGCGCTTGAGGCCCATGTGCCGTACGTCGGTGCCACGCACCAGGTAGATCACCAGCTCCGAGATATTGCGCGCGTGGTCGCCGATGCGTTCCAGCGAACGCAGCACCCAGATGATGCTCAAGACCCGCGAGATAGAGCGCGGGTCTTCCATCATGTAGGTGGCCAGCTCACGCAGCGCGGTCTTGTATTCGCGGTCGATGATCTTGTCGTACTGGGCCACCGACAACGCCAGTTCGGCGTCGAAACGGGCAAAGGCGTCCAGCGCGTCGCGCACCATGTTGCGCACCTGGTCGCCGATGTGGCGCACTTCCACGTAACCGCGCGGGGCTTCGCCTTCTTCGCACAGCTGGATGGCGCGGCGGGCGATCTTGGTGGCTTCGTCGCCGATGCGCTCGAGGTCGATCACCGACTTGGAGATGCTGATGATCAAACGCAGGTCGGACGCCGCCGGTTGGCGACGGGCCAGAATGCGCAGGCATTCTTCGTCGATATTGCGTTCCATCTGGTTGATCTGGTCATCGATCTCACGCACTTGCTGGGCCAGGCCCGAATCGGCCTCGATCAGCGCGGTCACGGCGTCGTTGACTTGCTTCTCCACCAGACCGCCCATCGCCAGGAGGTGGCTGCGCACTTCCTCAAGCTCGGCGTTGAACTGCGCGGAGATGTGGTGGGTAAGGCCTTCTTTGCTAATCATGTTGGCGTCCTTGGAGCGTCCGGTAAGGTGCGGAGAACCGCAGCATCAGTGCAATGAGAACCACGGCTGACTAGCCGTAGCGACCGGTGATGTAGTCTTCGGTCTGCTTCTTCGCCGGATTGGTGAACAGAGTATCGGTATCACCGAATTCCACCAGCTTGCCCATGTACATGAACGCGGTGTAGTCGGAAACCCGCGCCGCCTGTTGCATGTTGTGGGTCACGATGACGATGGTGAACTTGGATTTGAGTTCGTAGATCAGCTCTTCGACTTTCAGCGTCGAGATCGGGTCGAGTGCCGAGCACGGTTCGTCGAGCAGCAGCACTTCCGGTTCCACGGCGATGGTGCGCGCGATCACCAGACGTTGTTGCTGGCCGCCGGACAGGCCGAGGGCCGAGTCGTGCAGACGGTCTTTCACTTCGTCCCACAACGCCGCGCCTTTCAAGGCCCACTCAACCGCTTCGTCGAGGATGCGTTTCTTGTTGATACCCTGGATGCGCAGGCCGTAGACCACGTTTTCGTAGATGGTCTTGGGGAACGGGTTGGGCTTCTGGAACACCATGCCCACACGACGACGCAGCTCGGCCACGTCTTCGCCCTTGCGGTAGATGTTGGTGCCGTAGAGGTTGATTGCACCGTCTACGCGGCAGCCGTCCACCAGGTCGTTCATGCGGTTGAAGGTGCGCAGCAGCGTGGACTTGCCGCAGCCCGACGGGCCGATGAAGGCGGTCACGCGCTGCTTGGGAATGTTCATGCTGACGTCGAACAGCGCCTGCTTTTCACCGTAGTACAGGCTCAGGCCCGGCACTTCGATGGCCACGGTTTCCTGGGCCAGGCTCAGGCTCTGCTTGTCGCGACCCAGGGCCGACATGTTGATGCCGTGGGTGTGGGTTTCATGTTGCATGGGATGCTCCCTGTGCTACCAATTCGTTTCGTTGAACCGCCTGTGGCGGCCTACTCAAATTCTGTGTCTGACGCTGGCCCCTGTGGGAGCTGGCTTGTGTGGGAGCTGGCTTGCCTGCGATAGCATCACCGCTGACTGACTGACTCACCGAGGTGCCTGCATCGCGGGCAAGCCCAGCTCCCACACAAGCCAGCTCCCACAGGAGACCGCGTTAGCTGTCCAACGCTTTGTATTTTTCACGCAGGTGGTTACGAATCCACACTGCCGACAAGTTGAGCGTGGCGATCACCAGCACCAGCAGCAAGGCGGTGGCGTACACCAGTGGCCGTGCCGCTTCGACGTTGGGGCTCTGGAAGCCGACGTCATAGATATGGAAGCCCAGGTGCATGATCTTCTGGTCCAGGTGCAAGTACGGGTAGTTGCCATCCAGCGGCAGCGACGGCGCCAGTTTCACCACACCTACCAGCATCAGCGGCGCCACTTCACCGGCGGCGCGGGCCACGGCGAGGATCATGCCGGTCATCATCGCCGGGCTGGCCATGGGCAGCACGATCTTCCACAGCGTTTCCGCCTTGGTCGCGCCCAGTGCCAGGGAGCCTTCACGTACGGTGCGCGGGATGCGCGCCAGGCCTTCTTCGGTGGCCACGATCACCACCGGCACCGCCAGCAGCGCCAGGGTCAGCGAGGCCCACAGCAGGCCCGGCGTACCGAAGGTCGGCGCCGGCAGGGCTTCGGCGAAGAACAGGCGGTCCACCGAACCCCCCAGTACATACACGAAGAAGCCCAGGCCGAACACGCCGTAGACGATGGCCGGGACACCCGCCAGGTTGTTCACGGCGATACGGATGATGCGCGTCAGGGTGTTCTGCTTGGCGTATTCCCGCAGGTACACCGCCGCCAGCACGCCGAACGGGGTCACGATCATCGCCATGATCAGGGTCATCATCACGGTGCCGAAGATGGCCGGGAAGATCCCGCCTTCGGTGTTGGCTTCCCGTGGGTCATCGCTCAAGAATTCCCAGACCTTGCTGAAGTAGAAGCCGATCTTGGTAAAGGTGCCCATGGCGTTCGGCTGGTAGGCGTGCACCACTTTGCCGATGCCGATCTCCACTTCCTTGCCGTTGCCGTCACGGGCGGTCAGCGCGTCACGGTTGAACTGGGTGTGCAGGTCGGACAGGCGCGCTTCGATGTCCTGGTAACGGGCATTCAGCTCGGCGCGGTCGGCGTCCATGTCGGCCTGGGCGGCAGCGTCGAGCTTGCCTTCCAGTTCCAGCTTGCGACCGTGCAGGCGGATGCGTTCGAGACCGGCGTTGATCGCGCCGATATCGGTTTTTTCCAGGCTCTTGAGCTGGGCGGCCAGCTTGTTCACACGGTCGACGCGGGCTTGCAGCTCCGGCCACGCGGCCTCGCCTTCGGCGATGACCTTGCCATCTTGCTTGACGTTGACCAGGGTACCGTAGAAGTTACCCCACTCACGACGCTCGATGGCCATCAGCTCGACCGGCTTGGTCTGGTCCTTCAACCACTCGCCGACGATCCAGGTGAAGTCGTTGCCGTTCAAGTCCCGGTTGCCGACCTTGATCAGCTCGCGGGTCATGAATTCCGGGCCTTGGTCCGGCACGGGCAGGCCAGCGCTTTTCAGGCGCTCGCGGGGCACTTCTTCCTTCTGCACCACTTCGCCGATGACGATATGGTTGGCCTGGCCCGGCACGCTGTAGTTGGCCTGGATCAGGTCGGCCGGCCAGAAGTGGCCCAGGCCACGTACGGCAATCACGGCCAGCAAACCAATGGTCATGATGACCGCGATGGACACCGCGCCACCGCTGATCCAGACGCCTGGGGCGCCGCTCTTGAACCATCCATTCAGGGAGTTCTGTTTCACAGACTTCTACCTTTCTTAAAGCGACGAGTATTTCTTGCGCAGACGCTGACGGATCAGCTCGGCGAGGGTGTTCATGATGAAGGTGAACAGCAGCAGCACCAGCGCCGAGAGGAACAGCACACGGTAGTGACTACCGCCCACTTCCGACTCCGGCATCTCCACCGCAACGTTGGCCGCCAGGGTGCGCAGGCCTTCGAACAGGTTCATCTCCATCACCGGGGTGTTGCCGGTGGCCATCAGCACGATCATGGTCTCGCCGACGGCGCGGCCCATGCCGATCATCAGCGCCGAGAAAATCCCCGGGCTAGCGGTCAGGATCACCACGCGGGTCATGGTCTGCCACGGCGTGGCACCCAGGGCCAGCGAGCCCAGGGTCAGGCCGCGCGGTACGCTGAACACGGCGTCTTCGGCGATGGAGTAGATGTTCGGGATCACCGCGAAACCCATGGCCAGGCCGACTACCAGGGCGTTGCGCTGGTCGTAGGTGATGCCCAGGTCGTGGGAGATCCACATGCGCATGTCGCCGCCGAAGAACCAGGTTTCCAGGTAGGGGCTCATGTACAGCGAGAGCCAGCCCACAAACAGGATCACCGGGATCAGGATCGCGCTTTCCCAGCCATCGGGAACGCGCAGGCGGATCGACTCAGGCAAGCGGCTGAAGATAAAGCCGGCCACCAGGATGCCAATCGGCAACAGCATCAACAGGCTGAAAATCCCCGGTAGATGCCCCTCGACATACGGCGCGAGGAACAGGCCGGCGAAGAAGCCGAGGATCACCGTCGGCATCGCTTCCATCAGTTCGATCACCGGCTTGACCTTGCGGCGCAGGCTCGGGGCCATGAAGTACGCGGTGTAGATGGCAGCGGCAACAGCCAGCGGTGCGGCCAGCAGCATGGCGTAGAACGCCGCCTTCAGCGTACCGAAGGTCAGTGGCGCCAGGCTCATCTTGGGTTCGAAGTCGGTGTTGGCGGCGGTCGATTGCCAGACGTATTTAGGCTCGTCGTAGTTTTCGTACCAGACCTTGCTCCACAACGCGCTCCACGAGACTTCCGGGTGCGGGTTGTCGAGCAGCAGCGGTTGCAGCTTGCCGCCGGCTTCCACAATCAACGCGGTTGGCCCGTGGCGACAGGCCGAATACGCCTTGGCCATCGACCACCGGATCCACCAGCAGGGTGCGGTGGGCGGTGCTGTGGAACACGCCGAACTTGCCGGAGGCGTCGAGGGCAGTGAAGCCTTTGCGACGTTCTTCGGCGGTGATTTCAACGATAGGCGCGGTGCCCATCTGGAAGGTGCGGATCTGCTTGAGGTGCTGCTCGCCATCCGGGTCGCGGGCCATGAACCACTGGGCCAGGCCGCCTTTGGAGTTACCGACGATCAGCGAGATACCCGCCCACCAACTGGGTGCTGGCGGTGATTTCGGCATCGCCACTTTCCAACAATTTGTATCGACCGTTGAGGCTCTTGTCCCGTAGGTTGAATACATCGGCCAGGGCACGGCCGTTGATCACGTACAACCATTGCTGGCGCGGGTCGATGAAGATCGCCTTCACCGGCTCGGTCATTTGCGGCAGCTCGATACGCTTCTGCTCGCTGGTGACTTCGCCCGTCATCATGTTTTCTTCGCGGCTCAGGGACAGCACGTTCAAGTGCGAACCCGCGGAGCCGGCAACCACCAGGGTGGAATCCGTAGCGTTGAGCGCGACGTGCTCCAGCGGGCGACCGGCGTCATCGAGGACGATCGGCGTTTCGCCGTAGGGGTATTCGATCGCGGGCGAAATGGTTTTCTTGCCGTCCGGGTAGGACACCTTATAGGTGTGGCGGAACACCATGGACTGGCCATTGGACAGACCCAGGATCACCAGCGGGCTGCCGGGCTGGTCTTCACCGATGGAGACGACCTGGCTACCGGCCGGCAACGGCAGGTCGACACGCTTGAGCTCGGCGCCAGTGTCCACGTTGAAGAACAGTGCCTGGCCCTTGTCGGAAACCCGCATGGCGACCTGGTTCTGCTCTTCGAGCGAGATCATCAACGGCTTGCCGGCGTCCTGGATCCAGGCCGGGGTCAGTGCGTCTTCCTTGGTCAGCGAGGCGCCTTGGAACAGCGGCGCAACCACGTAGGCGAGGAAGAAGAAGATCAGCGTGATTGCACCGAGGACGGCGAGGCCGCCGATCAATACATACCAACGGGTCAGGCGATCTTTGAGCGCGCGAATGCGGCGCTTGCGTTGCAGCTCAGGCGTATTGAAATCAATGCGCTTGGGAGGAGAAGTCGTCGTCATGGTGGAATTGGCCAGATCATTCATGCGCACACCCTAGCGATCCTGTATGACAGAAAGATGACAATGCAGTGACGCAAGAAATCCGCCGCGTAGCAGAGCTGGCAGCGGACTAAAAATTAGGAGGCGTAGACGGCTAGTGTGGGAGCGGGCTTGCCCGCGATGGCATCAATACGGTTTCAACTCTACACCGCGTCGCCAGCATCGCGGGCAAGCCCGCTCCCACAGAAAAGCATGCATCTACACCAGGTATTGCAGGCTTACTTGCCGCCTTCTTTCAAACCCAGGTCAGCCAGGGCCTTGGCGGCAACTTTGGCTGGCAGTGGGATGTAGCCGTCTTTCACCACAACTTCCTGGCCCTGTTTGGACAGAACCAGTTTCACGAACTCGGCTTCCAGCGGGGCCAGAGGCTTGTTCGGGGCTTTGTTGACGTAAACGTAGAGGAAACGCGACAGCGGGTATTTGCCGTTCAGGGCGTTTTCTTCGCTGTCTTCGATGAAGTCAGTGCTGCCTTTCTTGGCCAGGGCAACAGTCTTCACGCTGGCAGTCTTGTAGCCGATGCCCGAGTAACCGATACCGTTCAGCGAGGAGCTGATCGACTGCACGACCGAAGCCGAGCCTGGTTGTTCGTTCACGTTTGGCTTGTAGTCGCCTTTGCACAGGGCTTCTTCTTTGAAGTAGCCGTAGGTGCCGGATACCGAGTTACGGCCGAACAGTTGCACTGGCTTGTTGGCCAGGTCGCCGGTCACACCCAGGTCGCCCCAGGTTTTAACGTCGGCTTTGCCGCCGCACAGACGCGTCGAGGAGAAGATCGCATCGACCTGTTCCATGGTCAGGTGCTGGATCGGGTTGTCTTTGTGTACGAACACAGCCAGGGCGTCCACGGCAACCGGGATAGCGGTTGGCTTGTAGCCGTACTTCTGTTCGAAGGCCGCCAGTTCGGTGTCCTTCATTTTGCGGCTCATCGGGCCCAGGTTGGAGGTGCCTTCAGTCAACGCAGGTGGCGCGGTGGCGGAGCCAGCGGCCTGAATCTGGATGTTTACGTTCGGGTATTCTTTTTTGTAGGACTCGGCCCACAGGGTCATCAGGTTGGCCAGGGTGTCAGAACCAACGCTGGACAAGTTGCCCGATACACCGGTGGTTTTGGTGTAGCTCGGGATAGCTGAGTCAACAGCGGCGAACGCGTTAGCAGTCGCAACGCCAGCAGCGACAAAAGTCATGGCCGCCATCAAACGCTTCAGTTTCATGCCTTACTCCTAGCAGATAGGGATAGTTGGATCGGGGCCAAGTATCGGTAGGCCGTGTGAACACTCTATGTCTGGAATATGACAATTAGATGAAAGGCCAGTATTGGCTGTAAACGCGGCAAGGCGGGGAAAGGCTCGTAAACACGGGGGTTCGGGGCAGGAGCGGCGGTGTTTCAGAAATACTCTGTAATGCGATCGCTCCTACATTGCGCAGGAACGATCGCTTTCAAGGCCTTAGCGGGAACGCTTCCACAGATACCCACCCACCAACATCCCCATCACGCACAGCGCGGCGACATAGTAAGCAGGGCCCATCGGGCTTTCCTTCATCAGCAACGACACCGCCAGCGGCGTCAGGCCGCCGAAAATCGCGTAGGCCACGTTGTAGGAGAACGACAAGCCGCTGAAGCGCACCACCGGTGGGAAGGCTTTCACCATCACGTAGGGCACCACGCCGATGGTGCCGACGAACAGGCCCGTCAGGGCGTACAGCGGGAACAGCCAGTCCGGGTGCTGGACCAGGCTGTGGTACAGCGTCCACGAGCTGCACAGCAACAACAGGCAACCGCCGACCAGCACGCGGCCGGCACCGAAACGGTCAGCCAGGGCGCCGGAGAGGATGCAACCCAGGCTCAGGGTAACGATGGCCAGGCTGTTGGCTTGCAGGGCGATAGTCGGCGCAAAGTGATAAACGGTCTGCAATACGGTCGGGGTCATCAGGATGACCACGACGATGCCGGCCGACAGCAGCCAGGTCAGCAGCATCGACAGCACGATGGCGCCACGGTGGTCACGCAATACGGCGCGCAGCGGCAGCTCGGCGGCCAGGGTCTTGCGCTGCTGCATCTCGGCGAAGATCGGCGTTTCATGCAACCAGCGACGCAGGTACACCGACAACAAGCCAAACACGCCGCCCAGCAGGAACGGGATGCGCCAGGCGAAATCCGACACTTCTACCGGGGTGTAGAGGGTGTTGATCGCCGTAGCCACCAGCGAACCCAGGAGGATACCGGCGGTAAGGCCGCTGGTCAGGGTGCCGCAGGCGTAGCCGATGTGGCGCGGCGGTACGTGTTCGGAGACGAACACCCACGCGCCCGGCACTTCGCCACCAATCGCCGCGCCCTGGATGACGCGCATCAGCAGCAACAGGATCGGCGCCCACAGGCCGATCTGCGCGTAGGTCGGCAGCAGGCCCATGATCAGGGTCGGTACGGCCATCATGAAAATGCTCAGGGTGAACATCTTCTTGCGGCCCAGCAGGTCACCGAAGTGAGCCATGATGATGCCGCCCAGCGGGCGCGCCAGGTAGCCGGCGGCGAAGATGCCGAAGGTCTGCATCATGCGCAGCCATTCGGGCATGTCCACCGGGAAGAAAAGTTTTCCGACCACGGTGGCGAAAAACACGAAAATGATGAAATCATAAAATTCCAGCGCCCCGCCCAAGGCAGACAGCGACAGGGTTTTGTAGTCGTTGCGGGTCAGCGGGCGCGAAGGTTGCGCGCTGCTTGCGGGCACGGAGGACATGGCAAGGCTTCTCTTATTAGTCAGAACGGCAGATCCGCTGCGCTGGCTGAGCCAGGGCGGGTTGGGCAAGATAGCAAATCGCCTGGAAAAGCACACCAGAAGCACAGTTGCGCGAAAAAGCCGCAATACAGCGGCTAATTGCCGACCAAATCAGCCACAGACGGTCGTCGCGGCGCAAGGGTCCCGATATACTCGGCCCTTGACGCGCCAGACCCGCAGTCTTGAGAGGCATACCCGGCATGATCGAACTCGAACAAGAAGACCCTATCCCGCAAGGCGACCTCGCCCTGCAAATCACCGCGCTGCCGCGTGAAACCAACGGCTTTGGCGATATCTTCGGCGGCTGGCTGGTCGCGCAGATGGACCTCGCCGGCACCGCCATGGCCAGCAAGGTCGCGGGCGGACGTGTGGCCACCGTGGCCATCGATCGCATGGCGTTCCTGGTGCCGGTCGCCGTGGGCGCGCAGCTGTCCTTTTATACCCAGGCCCTGGAGATCGGCCGCAGCTCGATCCAGATGATGGTCGAAGTGTGGAGCGACGACCCGCTGTCCAGCGAATGGCGCAAGGTCACCGAGGCGGTGTTCGTGTTCGTCGCCATCGACGGCAGCGGCCGAACGCGCTCGGTGCCATCGCGCGCCCGTTAAACCTCGCCGGGTTTTGACGGTCAATTGCCCCATTGCCTGCCATTAAGAGTGCTTGATATGCCTGTGCCCCACGTTGAAACCGTGAAGATCGACGAGCTGGACTGCTGGCGCATCCGCCACAACGGCGCTGAGTTGATGGTGGCCCAACAGGGCGCGCACATCTTCAGTTACGGACGTGACGGCGAGCAGCCGCTGATCTGGCCGAACCCCGAAGCGGTGTTCAAGAAGGGCAAGGGCATTCGTACCGGCGTACCGGTGTGCTGGCCGTGGTTTGGCGTATTTGAGCGCAACCCGCACAGCGTCAAGGCGATGCGCCAGAGCGAGCAGCCGGCCGGCGCCCACGGGTTTGTGCGTACGGCGTTGTGGGAATTGGCTGCGACCGAGCTTGAAGGCGACGCCTTGCGCGTTGACCTGGTATTGCCGGTGCCCGCAGGCGGCTTCCCCGGTTGGCCCCATCAGGTTGACCTGACCCTGAGCCTGCTGCTGGACGAGCAACTGCACATCCGCCTGACCAGCCACAACCGTGGCACCGACACCGTGACCCTCAGCCAGGCGCTGCACACCTACTTCGCCGTGAGCGATGTGCGCAACGTGCAGGTCGACGGGCTGGACGGGACGGCGTATATCGACACCGCTGGCGGCTGGACCGAGAAAAACCAGTCCGGGCTGCTGCACTTCAGCGCCGAGACGGATCGCATCTACCTCGATACGCCGGCGCAGTTGAGCATCGTCGATCAAGACTGGCAGCGTCGCATCCAGCTCACCAGCGAGGGCTCGACGTCCACCGTGATCTGGAACCCGTGGACTGAACGCGCCAAGGCCTTCGATGACATGGCCGATGACGGCTGGACGGGGATGTTGTGCATCGAGACGGCGAATGTGCTGGATGATGTTGTTGAATTGGCACCCGGTCAAAGCCACACCTTAGGCGTGAGCATCACCGCTACTGCCCTGTAAACCCGATCAAAACTGTGGGAGCTGGCTTGCCTGCGATAGCATCAACTCGGTACTACTGATACACCGAGGTGCCTGCATCGCAGGCAAGCCAGCTCCCACATTGATTTGTGCCGGGCTTTAGAGATCGGACTCTTTTACTACGCGCACTTTCCCCGCATCCAGCGCATAAGCGGCGTCGGCCAAGTCGTTGTTGACCTTTTCGACCTTGAGCGTCCCCGTCACCCACAACGGCGTGTAGATATCATCCAGCTTCAACCCCTTGGGATAACGCACCAGCACCAGCTGGTTAGGCGGCGGTGGCGGCACGTGGATGCACGCGCCTGGGTAGGGCACCAGGAAAAACAGCGTGCTGCGGCCCTTGGCGTCGGTTTCCAGCGGCACTGGATAGCCGCCGATGCGGATGTTCTTGCCGTTCATCGCCGCCACGGTCTTGGTCGAATACATCACCGCCGGCAAGCCTTTGCTCTGCTTCAGGCCACCTTTATCGGTGAACGTGCCTTGGGCTTCGGGGGAGTTGTGGTCGATCTCGGGCATGGTTTCGAGGGCTTTCTGGTCCGACAGTGGCATCAGGTCGAGCCAGTCGGTTTCCGGCAGTTCGCCGGCGTGCGCAAGGCCAGAGCCGAGCAGGAGGAGAGTCAACAGAAGACGGCGCATGGGGAGCAGCTCGGCAAGGAAAACAGTGCCGGCATTCTAGCCCTCTGCGCCTGCGCAGCGCAGAGGGCTTTGTCGCTTAGATCATTTCTTTTTGATCAGGCCGTAGATCACCAGCAGGATGATCGCGCCGATCAGCGCGCCGATGAAGCCCGCGCCTTGACCGGCCTGGTAGATACCCAGGGCCTGGCCACCGTAGGTCGCCGCCAGGGAGCCGGCGATACCCAGCAGGATGGTCATGATCCAGCCCATGCTGTCGTCGCCAGGCTTGAGGAAACGCGCCAGCAGGCCGACGATCAGGCCGATAAAGATGGTTCCAATGATACCCATGGCATTTCCCTCTGAATGTAGGTGAGCTATGCCAAAGCCTAGTCAGGCTTTGGCATCCTGCAATCAGAGAGACGACGATCGCCAATGGTTCCCGTCGGACTTGTCTTATTGCCCGGCGATCAGCGCTTCAACCTTGAGGATCTGCGCTTGCAGCGTCGCACGGTCCTTGCAACGCAGGTTGGCGTGGCCGACCTTGCGCCCGGCCTTGAAGGCCTTGCCGTAGTGATGCAAGTGGCAGTCGTCGATGGCGATGACTTTTTCCACCGCCGGCACCACACCGATGAAGTTGAGCATCGCGCTCTCGCCGACCTTGGCGGTGGAACCCAATGGCAAGCCCGCGACCGCCCGCAGGTGGTTTTCGAACTGGCTGCACTCGGCGCCTTCGGTGGTCCAGTGCCCGGAGTTGTGCACGCGCGGGGCGATTTCGTTGGCCTTGAGGCCACCGTCCACTTCAAAGAACTCGAACGCCATCACGCCGACGTAATCCAGCTGCGTGAGCACACGGCTGGAATAATCTTCCGCCAGGGCCTGCAACGGGTGGTCGGTGCTGGCCACGGACAGCTTGAGGATGCCGCTGTCGTGGGTGTTGTGCACCAACGGGTAGAAGCGGGTTTCGCCATCACGGGCACGCACGGCGATCAGCGAGACTTCGCCGGTGAACGGCACGAAGCCTTCCAGCAAGCAGGCGACGCTGCCCAGCTCGGCGAAGGTGCCGACTACATCGGCCGCAGTGCGCAGGACTTTCTGGCCCTTGCCGTCATAACCCAGGGTGCGGGTTTTCAGCACGGCCGGCAGGCCGATGCTGGCGACGGCGGCGTCCAGGTCCGCCTGGGACTGGATGTCGGCGAAGGCCGGGGTGGGAATGCCCAGGTCCTTGAACATGCTTTTCTCGAACCAGCGGTCACGGGCGATGCGCAAGGCTTCGGCGCTCGGGTACACCGGCACGAACTGCGAGAGGAAGGCCACGGTTTCAGCCGGCACGCTTTCGAACTCGAAGGTCACCAGGTCAACTTCGTCCGCCAGTTGGCGCAGGTGATCCGGGTCGCTGTAGTCAGCGCGCAGGTGTTCACCCAACGCAGCCGCGCATGCGTCCGGCGCCGGGTCCAGGAAAGCGAAGTTCATCCCCAGCGGGGTTCCCGCCAAGGCCAGCATGCGGCCCAGTTGGCCGCCACCGATTACACCGATTTTCATCAATCAACAACCTCAGGCGATACGTGGGTCTGGATTGTCCAGCACGCTGTCTGTCTGCTCAGCACGGAATTTCTTCAGCACCGCGTGGAACTGCGGGTGCTTGGCGCCCAGGATACTGGCGGACAGCAGCGCAGCGTTGATCGCGCCGGCCTTGCCA
Source organism: Pseudomonas sp. FP453 (assembly GCF_030687495.1). Lineage (NCBI taxonomy): Bacteria > Pseudomonadati > Pseudomonadota > Gammaproteobacteria > Pseudomonadales > Pseudomonadaceae > Pseudomonas > Pseudomonas sp. FP453. Next base: position 6,147,987 of record NZ_CP117435.1, read on the forward strand.
ATCGCCAGGGTGGCCACCGGGATGCCGGCTGGCATCTGCACGATGGACAACAGCGAATCCACGCCCGAGAGCATCGCCGACTGCACCGGCACGCCGAGTACCGGCAGGTGGGTCTTGGCTGCGCACATGCCTGGCAAGTGCGCTGCACCGCCGGCACCGGCGATGATCACCTCGATGCCACGGGATTCTGCTTCATCGGCATACTGGAACAGCAAATCCGGGGTGCGGTGGGCAGAGACCACTTTCACTTCATACGGAATGCCGAGTTTTTCCAGCATATCGGCGGTGTGGCTAAGGGTGGACCAATCGGACTTGGAGCCCATGATCACGCCAACCAATGCACTCATCGTCGTGCCTCTTCTCTCTGGGCGCCCGCAGGCGCGTCAAAAAACAACAAGCCACGCGGGAAATCCGGCGTGGCTTGTTATACGAATTAAGGCCGGTTGGACCGGCCGAAGGCCGCGCAGTATACCGTAATAATGCAGATAAACAGCCCCTTGGATGACCATCTGTCTAGCGTATCGCTTATTGCCATTTACTGACTCAGAAGTCAGCCAATACTGCTCTAAGCGTCTCGAACACTTCACACTGAAAACCAAGCAACTTACAAATTTTTGGAAAGTTTCCCACTAACCACTCAGACAAGTTGTCACCTCATGAAAAATCACCAACTATATTCTTGTCGCTCTCTGATTAATTCTCACGTAGAGCACGAGGGCATATATCTATGAACACTGATTTCTTTGCCAACATTGACCGCATCACCTCAGAAGCAACCGCGGCAATAAATGACCAAAGGACACGCCCTGCCAAAAAACCGATTTATGTGAATGTTGTTTTCCACAAAGACCTGGGTTATCCCGCCGAACAGGAATTTGAAAAAACTCATTTGGCCTTGGCCAAAAAACATATTGAAAATATTTCAGGACGCGAAGTTATCGTCAATGTGATTCGCGACGCCAAAATGCGCAATTTCAACTACCAGTCCGACAATGATGTCGAGTACGGACTTCACGAGCACTACGGCAGAAACAAGAACCCAGACCAGGCTCACCATTCGGGCAAGCCGAAGATCGAAAAAACCTTATTCGTAACACCCGAGCATTTGAGCTTCAGCGAGCCAGGCAGAACCGACCCCGGCCACGAATATGGAATAACCTCTTACAACAACGCTCGAGGTGCCGCCCACACGCTTGGCCTTTTGTTGGGTGCAACCCGTGCTGACGGAGAGATAACCTATAACGGTTGGTGGAATGACACTTTCATGAAATACAATAACGAATCCCCTCTACGCGGCAATGACTTGACTTACTCTGACGCCAACAAACAGAACATTCGCACCTACCTTGCCAAATTCGATTGAGCCACCCTCTCAATCAATTTCAGCAGGCAACAAGCGCGTCTGACTTCCACCGGCAACTCATTGTGTTGCACCGGCAGCCCCCCCCTCCAACTTGCGCCACAACAAGCGCACGTTTGCCTTGCGCACCAACGCGCAGCGATACAGGCGGATCTCCAGCGGTACATGCCACTGCGGCCCGCCACAGACCACCAACTCACCACGCGCCAGTTCTGCGCGCACGCTCAGCTGCGGCACCCAGGCAATGCCCAAGCCTTCCAACGCCATGCTCTTGAGACTGTCGGCCATGGCGGTTTCGTAAACGGTGGTAAAGCGCAAGGCGCGTTGGCGTAATAACAGATTCACCGAACGACCAAGGAACGCCCCGGCGCTATAGGCCAGCAGCGGCACACTGCCCTCACCCTCCAGGTCGAACAACGGCTTGCCATCGGCATCGGCGGCGCACACCGGGAGCATTTCGGTGTTGCCCAGGTGCAGGGAGGGGAAGATTTCCGCGTCCATCTGCATCGCCGCATCCGGATCGTAGAACGCCAGCATCAGGTCGCAACCGCCTTCGCGCAGGGCGTGCACGGCGTCGCCGACGTTGGTGGCCACCAACCGCGTGGCGATGTTCAGGCCTTCGTTGCGCAGTTGGGCGATCCAGCGCGGGAAGAAGCCCAGCGCCAGGGAGTGCGCCGCCGCCACTTGCATGACTTCGCCCTGCCCGCCTTCCAGGTGATGCAAATGGCGCAGCACTTCACCGAGCTGTTCGACCACGGTGCGCGCGGTCACCAGGAACAACTGCCCCGCCGCCGTCAATTCCACCGGCGTGCGCGAGCGGTTGACCAGGGTCAGGCCCAGCGCAGCCTCGAGGCTACGGATGCGTCGGCTGAATGCCGGCTGGGTGACAAAGCGCCGTTCCGCCGCCTGGGAAAAGCTGCGGGTGGCCGCCAGGGCGCTGAAGTCTTCCAGCCATTTGCTCTCAAGGTTCATCACTTCCCTCCACGGGTACGCACCATTTTGGCACACACGCCCGCCATGATAGCCGGGTCACACCTGCATTATGCCGTTTATGCATAGCCCAGTGCTGAACAGCATTGGCCCAAAAACTCACACAAGCCTAGCATTCGCAGCGTTCCGGCCAGTTCCGGGTCCATATCGAGATGATTTCCGTCATGTCCTCCGCTGCATCTTTCCGTACCGAAAAAGACCTGCTTGGCGTACTCGAAGTACCTGCACAAGCGTATTACGGCATCCAGACCCTGCGAGCGGTGAACAACTTCCGCCTCTCGGGCGTTCCGATTTCGCATTACCCGAAATTGGTGGTCGGTCTGGCAATGGTCAAGCAAGCGGCGGCTGACGCCAACCGCGAGCTGGGTCAGCTCAGTGAAGCCAAGCACGCTGCCATCAGCGAAGCTTGTGCCCGGCTGATCCGCGGCGATTTCCACGAAGAGTTCGTGGTGGACATGATTCAAGGCGGCGCTGGCACTTCAACCAACATGAATGCCAACGAAGTGATCGCCAACATCGCGCTGGAGGCCATGGGTCACCAGAAGGGCGAGTACCAGTACCTGCACCCGAACAACGACGTGAACATGGCGCAGTCGACCAACGACGCCTACCCGACCGCGATCCGCCTGGGTCTGCTGCTGGGCCATGACGCGCTGCTGGCCAGCCTCGACAGCCTGATCCAGGCCTTCGCCGCCAAGGGCGTCGAGTTCGGCCACGTGCTGAAAATGGGCCGCACCCAATTGCAAGACGCCGTGCCGATGACCCTCGGCCAGGAATTCCGTGCCTTCGCCACCACCCTCGGTGAAGACCTGGCCCGCCTGAAAACCCTGGCGCCAGAGCTGCTGACCGAAGTGAACCTGGGCGGCACCGCCATCGGTACCGGCATCAACGCCGACCCGCGCTACCAGGCCCTGGCCGTACAACGCCTGGCCACCATCAGCGGCCAGCCGCTGGTACCGGCTGCCGACTTGATCGAAGCCACCTCCGACATGGGCGCCTTCGTGCTGTTCTCCGGCATGCTCAAGCGTACCGCGGTGAAGCTGTCGAAGATCTGCAACGACCTGCGCCTGCTGTCCAGCGGCCCACGTACCGGGATCAACGAGATCAACCTGCCAGCGCGTCAGCCAGGCAGCTCGATCATGCCCGGCAAGGTCAACCCGGTGATCCCGGAAGCGGTTAACCAGGTAGCGTTCCAAGTGATCGGCAACGACCTGGCGCTGACCATGGCAGCCGAAGGCGGCCAACTGCAGCTGAACGTGATGGAGCCTTTGATCGCCTTCAAGATCTTCGACTCGATCCGCCTGCTGCAGCGCGCCATGGACATGCTGCGCGAACACTGCATCGTCGGCATCACCGCCAACGAAGCGCGCTGCCGCGAACTGGTGGAGCACTCCATCGGCCTGGTCACCGCGCTGAACCCGTACATCGGCTATGAAAACGCCACCCGCATCGCCCGTATCGCCCTTGAAAGCGGCCGCGGCGTGCTGGAACTGGTGCGCGAAGAAGGCTTGCTCGACGACGCCATGCTCGACGACATCCTGCGCCCGGAAAACATGATCGCTCCACGTTTGGTCCCGCTGAAGGCCTAAGCGTTTGTTGCACCGCTCACCAGGTTGAGGGACTAGACACCTCTCACCTTTTGAGGGCCTGAAGGCTCGTTCTTCAGGCCCTTTTTTTTGCCTCAAGGTTGTGAAATGAAGCCCATAAAAACTCCAATATCGCCCTGCAAGCCCGCCCCCCTGCTGAAACCTTTAATCGCCCCGTGCAGACGGATCACGCGCTCCTAGGTATAGTGCCGCCCCTCTTCGCGCTGCGGCCGTCGGTAACGAGGCCCGGGTACACACGCGAAACCGCATGAATAACAACCCGCAAAAGGATTGGGGTCGAACTGTCGCGCACTGCCTGGTGCCAAGCGACGGCGTCGCACCGTCCTGCGTTTGCCATTAGAAAAATCAGCGAGGAACACTCCATGCTCGAAGTCATCAACGACTTCCTCTCAGGGAAAGTACTGATCGTGCTCATTGTCGGGCTCGGCGGTTATTTCACGATTCGCTCGCGTTTCGTACAGCTGCGTCACTTTTTCCACATGTTCTCGGTGTTCAAAGACAGCCTCAAGAGCAGCTCCGACCAACTCAGCTCGTTCCAGGCGCTGATGCTCAGCCTGGCCGGCCGCGTCGGTGCCGGCAACATCGCCGGTGTCGGCATTGCCGTGACCCTGGGTGGCCCGGGTGCCGTGTTCTGGATGTGGGTCACCGCGCTGGTGGGCATGTCTTCGAGCTTTATCGAATGCTCCCTCGGCCAGTTGTACAAGCGTACCGACGCAGAAGGCACCTACCGTGGCGGCCCGGCGTATTACATCCAGCACGGCCTGCACAAGCGCTGGCTGGGCATGGTCATGGCGTTCCTGCTGCTGGTGACCTTCGGCTTCGCCTTCAACGGCCTGCAAGCCCACGCCGTGACGCACTCGCTGAACAACGCCTTCGGCCTCGACACCACCTACACCGGCCTGGCCCTCGCGGCATTGCTGGGCCTGGTGTTCATCGGCGGGATCAAGCGCATCGCCTCGATCGCCGACCTGCTGGTGCCGGTCAAGACCCTGGTCTACATCGCCGTGACCCTGTACGTGATCGTGCTGCAATTCGACCACGTGCCGGCCATGCTGATGACCATCGTCAAGAGCGCCTTCGGCCTCGACCAAGCCTTCGGTGGCCTGGTGGGCAGCGCGATCATCATGGGTGTTAAGCGCGGCGTGTTCGCCAACGAAGCCGGCCTGGGCAGTGCGCCTAACGTGGCGGCGGTGGCTTCCGTAGAGCACCCGATTGCCCAGGGCGTGGTCCAGGCGTTCAGCGTGTTCCTCGACACCTTCGTGATCTGCACCTGCACCGCGTTGCTGATCCTGCTCTCCGGCTTCTACACCCCAGGCTTTGAAGGCGACGGCATTGCCCTGACCCAGAACTCCCTGGCGGCCGTGGTCGGCGACTGGGGCCGCATGTTCATCTCCGTGGCCCTGGCGTTGTTCGTGTTCACCTCGATCATGTACAACTACTACCTCGGCGAGAGCAACCTGCGCTTCCTGGTGGGCAACAACCGCAAGGTGCTGATCGGCTACCGCACGCTGGTGCTGGTGCTGATCTTCTGGGGTTCGATCGAGAACCTGAGCACCGTGTTCGCGTTTGCCGACATCACCATGACCATGCTCGCCTTCGTCAACCTGTTCGCCCTGGCGTTCCTGTTCAAGATCGCCATGCGCATCCTGAACGACTACGACAAGCAGCGCGCCGCAGGCATCAAGACGCCGGTGTTCGACTCCAGCCAGTTCCCTGACCTGGACCTCGACCGCAAGGCCTGGCCGGCCAATCCGGTAAAACCGGAAGCAGCGCCATCGGCTGAACTCAACGCCCAAGCCCAGCGCTAAGCGTAGAGAGATGACACGCCGCACGACCTTGGGCATGCTCGGGGCCGTGCGGCGTTTTTCGTTCAGGAGAAAATTCGATGTCCCCATCTAGCAACGTCATGGTGCTCTACACCGGCGGCACCATCGGCATGCAGGCCAGCGCCAATGGCCTGGCCCCCGCATCCGGCTTCGAAGCGCGTATGCGTGAACAACTTGCCGGCCAACCACTGCCGGCCTGGCAATTCCAGGAAATGGCCCCGCTGATCGACAGCGCCAACATGACCCCCGCCTACTGGCAGCGCCTGCGCACGGCGGTGATCGACGCCGTGGACCAAGGCTGCGATGGCGTGCTGATCCTGCACGGCACCGACACCCTGGCCTACAGCGCGGCGGCCATGTGCTTCCAACTCCTGGGCCTGCCGGCGCCGGTGGTGTTCACCGGCTCCATGTTGCCGGCCGGCGTGCCGGACAGCGATGCCTGGGAAAATGTCAGCGGTGCCTTGCAGGCATTGGCCGCAGGCCTGGCCCCGGGTGTGCACCTGCACTTCCATGGCGCACTGATGGCACCGACGGCCTGTGCAAAAATCCGCAGTTTCGGCCGCAACCCGTTCGCGGCGCTGAATCGCCAGGGCGGCGTGGCCCGTGCCGAATCCATCCCCCACGCGCTGGACTATCGCCAGCCAAAAGCCTTGGCCAACATCGGCGTCCTGCCGCTGGTGCCCGGCATCAGTGCGGCGCAGCTGGACGCCGTGATCGACAGCGGCATCCAGGCGCTGATCCTGGAGTGCTTTGGCAGCGGCACCGGCCCCAGCGACAACCCTGAGTTCCTCGCAAGCCTCCAGCGGGCGCAGGACCAAGGCGTGGTGGTGGTCGCGATCACTCAGTGCCATGAAGGCGGCGTTGAACTGGACGTCTACGAAGCCGGCAGCCGTTTGCGCGGTGTGGGCGTACTGTCGGGCGGCGGCATGACCCGTGAAGCCGCGTTCGGCAAGCTCAATGCGCTGGTCGGCGCTGGATTGGATCACGCGCACATCCGCCGCCTGGTGGAGACCAACCTGTGCGGTGAACTCGGCTGAGCCGAGCCCTGTAGATATGCACCGCCTTTCTGATTGAGCGCTTTCTAGCATGGCAACCACCCACCTTCAGGTGGTTGTCCTTGCTAACGCACATCAGGAATGCCCATGCCTCCCGTCGTCACCAGCGCATCACCGCGTCGCACCCCACGCGCTCGCTTCACGTCTTCATTAATCAACCAACTGGCCATCGGCCCGGCCTTTCGCGAGGTGGCCGCGTACCTGTTACGCCTGAAATTACAAGAACGCTATCCCAACCTGCATATCGACCCGGACGTCGTCATGGTCGGCACGCCAAGCTGGGAGATCGTCCACGGCGAGATTGTCGCCAAGCCCCCGCACTACCAGGCGCTCACCGACATCCTGGCGCGGCAGGCAGTACTGGCCGTGCCGTCCCTGTTTATCGACGGCATTCACTTTCTCACGCCCTTACCGCTCACCGAACCGCCTGTGCACCTGGCCGTGCGCATTGAAGACATTGCCCTGATTATCAATGTGCTGGCGCCGGTGATGATCCGCGGCTATCAGGAGCAGCAGTTGGCGTTCTGGGACCAGACCGTGGGCGGCAGCGGCCCGCATTGGCACGAGCTGTCCGTGGTACTGCGCGACCTCTGGAACGTCAGCGAAATACGCGGTTGGACCGATGAAGATTGCCAGATGGCACGTCAAGTGGCCCAGGCCCCCGAGCTGGCGAAACGAGCGCCCACCGACAGTTTTGGCACTCACGCGTATGTACTGGACGTCGATCAGATCGATGACCAAGGCAACGTCACCCACCTCAATGAGCACCTGGTCAGCGTGGTGATCGGCAAGCAGGACAAGCATGAGGTCATCCTCGCCCACTCGATGCTGTTGGGCTTTCGCAAATACGCCACGCTTGACGCACTGGGCCAGGACCTGCCGCTGCTGCTGGACACTGCGATCACCCACAAAAAAATCCAGTGGCGCCTGGTGGAGCCCGACGGGGACTTCTTCGACTACCTGGCCTGCACCCTGGTGACGATGCAGATCGAAGCGATCGGCGCCATCGACTTTTCCGACCTGCGTGGCCAAGGCGTCAGCCCGCTGGCCCTGGCAGGCCCACCCGGCGCCGTGCCCTACGGCGAAAGCCCGGGGCAGGATATCGACTGGTTGCAGCAAGCCCTTCCCAACTGGCTGGCCGATGCGTCGATTTCGGACATGAACAGCTACTCCCGCTACATGAAAGACCTGTCGGCCCTGAACACCTTCTACCAGGGCAAGAGTTACGACGAGGGCATTGCGCCCATCGAGCAATACGCCCTGGACAAGCTGGAAGCAGAAATTCGCAAGGATCACCCCGACGCCACCAACCTGTCGCTGGACACCCTTCAACTGAAGGTCCAAAGCCCTGTGGTGGTGGGGGTTGTTCCCCTTGCCGTGGCAGTTCGATACCACCCTGTACAGCATGAGCCAGCTGGCCCTGCAAAATCTGATTGACGTGCCTCTGGGCATCAAGAGCCTCGAACACAACCCGCCACGCGCGCTGCCCGAATGGCTCACCGTGGACTACCTGGAGACACTGATCAGCCGCATCGACATTGGCAACGCCTATCCTCGCTTGATCAAAAGCACACTGCTGGATGACCCCGCGCAAGCCGACCGCCGCGGCACGCTTTACGCCTATCACCTGGGCATTCAACTGCCGCTGTTGGCGTTGCAGGCCAAGATCCGCCGGGAATTCGGGATCGATGAGCGGGGTTTCCGGTTTGTCGCGGCGGCGATGGAGGCGGAAAAATCCGACCGGCAGGTGGATGACATCGCCATCGTCGTGCGCCCACTGGCGTTGTTGCCCAGCCTGCGGCTGAACAGAACGGCGGATATCGTCGCGAATATGTTTGTCATCGGCCCGCAGGACCCGGCCAGCGGTCCGTGCCTGCTCTATCGGCCCCTGCTCGACAAGCCCCTGACCCAATACCCCTCACCCGCCAACCTGGTGTACGCCATCCAGCAGTCCCCCGACCTGCGCGAATCGGTGCTGGCCTGGCTGCCCGATGACGTGCGCGACGACTATAGCCACTACGTCTTCCCGACGAAAATTCCGTCCCCCTGGACAGTCGCCGAAGTCGCCACCAACCCACTCAAACTCGCCAGCCTGAGCGGGCCGCTGCACCTGGGCGGCGACGCCATCGACGGCAACCTGTTCACCACGCTGTACAACGCCAATGCAAACGCCCTGATCACCCTGGCCGACCGCCAGGCGGTGTCGAATGCCGAAGCCCGCTGGGCCACGTTCAGACGCGCAGGCTGGGCGATATTCAACGGCGTCTTGCCCTTCCTCGGGCGCACAGTGAACACCGCCGCGTGGGTCTGGCAGATCATGGATCAACTGGAGGCACTCAAGGACGCCAAGGAGCATCCCACACGCCAATCACCGTGGGCCGCGCTGTCCGACCTGCTGCTCAACCTCGGCATGGCCATTGCCTTGCATGCTGCGTCTCGCACCTCGCCCCGTCCGTCCAGCGCGGCCGAGTCGACGGAAGAACGCCTCGCCCCCCCCATTTCCGCCCCCAAGGCAGAACCGCTCACTATCCGTCAGTTGCCCACCGTCACCCCCGAACAATTGCCGTACGATCACCCCCGCCCCCTGCACACCAGCGGCGCCCTCAACAACACCCCCGTACGACTGGGCATCGTGCTGGACCGCTTCAAGGTCCCCAGGCCCGACACCTTGGGCACGCAGATCAGCACCGCGGGGCCTCACCTTCACCTGTATCAGGGGGGGCAAAAATACTACGCCCCAGTGGGTGAGCGCTGGTTCGAAGTACAGGTGGATGAGAATGATCGAGCCATCATTGTCGATCCCAGCCAACCGCTGCGTACCGGCCCGCCCCCTGATACATAACCGGCAGGGCCAATGGTTCGTCGACACGCGCCTGCGCCTGCGCGGAGGCGGCCCGATCGTGCTGGCCCGAAAGGCGACCAGCCTGGCGGAGCAGCGCGCATCCACGCTGAAAAAACAACTGAGCAACTTCCACGAGGTCGAAAAAGGCCTCCAGCAAAAACCTGGATGACGCCCACGGCGCCATGGAAGGGTCGGCAGCCGCCTCATCCGGCACGATGGCGGAAGCCAACCGGCGGGCCTATCTGCGCACCTTGAAAAACATCTGCCGCACGTACGAAACGGCGCTGCAGGGGCTCAAGCAGATAAGCATCCACGAGTTCTCACCCAGATACGCGGAAAGAGCCCTCCGATATGTCAAAAACCAGGCCGCCATGACCCTGAACGGGGTCAGGGAAACCGGCACTCGGTTCACCCCGCGCATGCAAGAGATGCTGCCCAAAATCGTGCGACAGGCCCAGATGCCCCAAGAGCGCTACATCGATGAGGCCCGCCTGATGAACGACCTTTGTGCGGAAATGCTCAAGCACCTGGAATACATGGACACGCGTTTCGATGAACTGCGCCAACTGGGCGAAGACGGCGCCATTCTGCGCCAGGAAATCCAACGGGAAATGCCGGCCTATAAAAGCGTCGATGTCAGGTCTATACAGGTGACCATGGCCCGTAACCTGTGCCTGGCCGCAAGCAGCACGATCAGCCAATCCAAGGCCTGGAACAGCATCGACCGGATTGTCGACACCGCCGACCTCGCCGTCCTGGGCCTGCGCGATACCGTGTACGAACGCAGCGAATCGCGCATGGACGAGCGCATCGATATCTTGAACCACCTGGTCGAACAGTTCCAAATGCTCGACGAACAGTTGGAAGACTTCTCGTCGCAGTATGCCGAGTATGCCCGGGGCGAAAACGTCCGGGCACTGCAGGACCAGCTCAAGCGGTTCGCCAAAGACACCACGAACAACCTGTCGTTGGTGAGTGCCGAACGCGAAGTGGTACGCCGCCGCGGCAAACCGATGCCTGCGGCAGCCCCCCTGCAAAGGAAAATTATCCGCACGCGCCATGCCGGCCTGCTTATCGGCAAGCCGCGCCTGGACTGGACGGGGCAAGACACGGGCCTGGTGGATATCATTTCGCCGGTGACCGAAAAAGTCGTCGCCACTTACCGCGAAAAGGACGGCATATGGTTGCGGCACTGGGCAACCCCACCGACAACCCCGCCGATGGCGGTGTTCGCCGCGGCCAGTGAAGGCCAAGCGTTACTGGACGACATGCCGGCTTTCCTCGAGCGTGCAGAACGCCTTGCCACCACACCGAAACGAACCGCCTGCGGCATCGAATACCTGTTTCGCCAGCAGGCCTATGAACTGGAAAGCACCCGCAACGTCATCAGCCACGCACTCGCGCAAGGCGAAGCCAGCGAGAAAGATATCGCCTCGGCGAAATTCATCGATCAAGCGCTGAAAACCCAGGAAAACGACCTGTTCAGACGTAGCGATGCCCATATGTCGAGAATGCTCAAGGAGTCCCCTCCGACCGTGGCCAGCGTCGAGTGGCTCAAGCGTCACAACGCCATAACCATCACCCAGACCAAGCTGCGCGAACCGCTCACCACAGCCCCCCAAACTGCTGTTCCTGGATGAATACCTGATTCGCGATCGGTCGACCAAAGACATCCTCTGGTACGCGCAATTTCACTACACCGAGTCATGGATATCGCCCGAGCGCTACGTATCCGGCCGGCTCAAGACCGTCGAGGAGCAGGGTGCGGCCAGCGACTCCGCCTCCATTTCGAGCGCGAACGAATGGGAAAGGCTCGCCTACCTGCGCAGCGAAATCAGCCTGAAACCGGCCCAGGACCTGTTTTTTGAAGTGTCCAAGGCTAAATCCAGGTGGCGTTTTTGGCAGCCGGATCAATAAGCCAAACGGCGGCACACAACTTGCTGCATTGGCGCTAACCCTCTGACATCGGCCGCCCATGTTGCATTCGCACCTCACCACCCTCAACGCCGTGTCCCTGGTCCTGGCGACCTTCAAGGACCACGGCCTGCCCGGCGAGACACTGCTCGCGGGCAGCGGCATAGGCATGGCCGACTTGAGCCGTGCCGACAGCCGCATCACCACGTGCCAGGAGCTGCGGGTATGCGCCAATGCCGTGGCCCTGCGCCACGACATCGGCCTGGACCTGGGCCAGCGCATGCACGTGTCGTCCTACGGCCTGCTGGGTTATGCCCTGCTCACCAGTGCCACCTTAGGTGACGCTTTGCGCCTGGCGCTGCGCTACCCGGCGCTATTGGGAACACTTTTCGAGCTGAGCCTGGTGGAGGACGGCGGGCAGGTCTGGCTAACCGCTGGCGACTATCGGGAGAGCCCGGCACTGGCAGCGTTCAATGTGGAGTTTTGCCTGGTGTCGATGAAAGTTATCTGCGATGACTTGCTTGGCCGCACGTTGCCCCTGCATCAAGCGCGCTTCGACTACCCGGCACCGGCCTACCACGCCCGCTATACCGAGCGGTTCGAGTGCCAGCTGCAATTCGATGCCACCGCCAGCGGGTTTGCCTTCGACCAGCACTGGCTGCAACAACCCCTGCCCCTGGCAGATGCCATCACCCATCGCGCCATGGCCGAGCGCTGCCGCAAACAGAATTCCGAGTTCACCGGGCGCCAGGCCTGGCTCAACCGTGTGCGCCAATTGCTGGCTGACCAACTGCACGCCGCCCCCGGCCTGGAGGGCTTGGCTGCGCAGATGAAGTGCTCTGCACGTACGCTGCGCCGACACCTGCACGCCTTGGGTTGCAGCTATCAGCAATTGCTCGATGAGTTGCGCTTTGAGCAGGCCAAGCAGTGGCTGGCACAAGACCAGATGCCGATTCATCGCATCGCCGAACAATTGGGCTTCAGCGAAACCGCGAGTTTCCGCCATGCGTTTGTGCGCTGGAGCGGGGTGGCGCCCAGCCTTATGCGCCATTGAAGGGCGAATTACGGTCAATACCATTGGCCATATCTATCCCCTTCTGGCCGCTCCTGCCGTTCTCATGATTCGCGCGGGCCGCAACACTGCCAGGCACAACAACGAGCCTGCGGGGAGCACCCATGCTGACGATCTACTCCGACGATCACCATCTGCACCACGGACGCTGCGAGCTGATGGACGGGCAACTGATGCCCTGCTTCGAAATGCCTTCGCGCGCCAACCATGTGCTGCAACGGGTCAAGGACCGCAACCTCGGCCCGGTGCAGGCGCCGCAAGACTTCGGCCTGGCGCCCCTGCAACGCATCCACAGCCGCGACTATCTCGACTTCTTCAAAGGTGCCTGGGCGCGCTGGACCGAATACGGCCAGGACGGTGACCTGCTGCCCTACACTTGGCCCGCACGCACCCTGCGCCGAGTGTTACCCACCAGCCTGCATGGCCAACTCGGTTACTACAGCTTCGATGGCGGCGCACCGATCACCGCTGGAACTTGGCAAGCCGCCTACAGCGCGGCGCAAGTGGCACTCACCGCCCAGCAGGCGATCCAACAAGGCGCCCACAGTGCCTTTGCCCTCTGCCGCCCCCCTGGGCATCACGCCGCCAGCGACTTGATGGGCGGTTACTGCTACCTCAACAACGCCGCCATCGCCGCCCAGGCGTTTCTCGACCAGGGCCGGCAAAAGGTCGCGATCATCGACGTGGACTACCACCACGGCAACGGCACCCAGTCGATTTTCTACGAACGCAGCGACGTGCTGTTCACCTCGATCCATGGCCACCCGGAAGCGGAGTTTCCGTTTTTTCTCGGTTATGCCGATGAACGGGGCCAAGGTGCAGGCGAAGGTTTCAACTTCAACTATCCGCTGCCGGCCGGCTCCGGTTGGGAGCAGTGGAGCGCAGCGCTGGAGGAGGCGTGCAAGCAAACCGAACACTACGCCGCCGACATCATCGTGGTGTCCCTGGGCGTAGACACATTCAAAGACGACCCGATTTCCCAGTTCAAGCTCGACAGCCCGGACTACCTGGCCATGGGCCGACGCCTCGCGCGCCTGGGCAAGCCCACCCTGTTCGTGATGGAAGGCGGCTACGCTGTGGAAGAAATCGGCATCAACGCCGTCAACGTCCTCGAAGGTTTCGAACAAGAAGGATCTGCCCGATGAAGATGCTCACCTCCCTGGCCCTGTGCGCTGCCGTTTTGAGCGGCGCCGTGCAGGCCGAAGAAAAAACCCTCAAGGTCTACAACTGGTTCGACTACATCACCCCCAAGGCGCTGGAAGACTTCAAGGCGCAGAACCCGCAGATCAAGCTGGTGTACGACATCTTCGACACCAACGAAGCCCTGGAAGCCAAGCTGCTCACCGGCAACTCCGGCTATGACGTGGTGGTGCCGTCCAACGTGTTCCTGGCCAAGCAGATCGAAGCCGGCGTGTTCCAGCCCCTGGACCGCAGCCAGTTGCCCAACTGGAACCACCTCGACCCCAAGCTGATGAAGCTGATCGAAGCCAACGACCCCGGCAACAAGTTCGCCGTGCCCTACATGTACGGCACCATCCTGATCGGCTTCAACCCGGACAAGGTCAAGGCCGTGCTGGGCCCGAACGCGCCGGTGGACAGCTGGGACCTGATCTTCAAGGAAGAAAACATCAGCAAGCTCAAGCAATGTGGCGTGGCCTTGCTTGATTCGCCGTCGGAGATCCTGCCGCTGGCCCTGCAACACCTGGGCCTGGACCCCAACAGCAGCAACCCCAAGGATTACGTCAAGGCTGAAGCGCTGCTGATGAAAATCCGCCCATACATCACCTACTTCCACTCCTCCAAATACATGGCCGATATCGCCAATGGCGACATCTGCGTGGCCGTGGGTTACTCGGGGAGTTTTTCCCAGGCTGCCAATCGCGCCAAGGAAGCCAAGAACGGCGTGACCGTGGACATGCGCCTGCCCAAGGAAGGCGCGCCGATCTGGTTCGACATGCTCGCCATCCCCAAAGGTGCGCAGAACCCGCAGGACGCCTACACCTTTATCAACTACCTGTTGCAACCCCAGGTGATCGCGCCGGTCAGCGACTTTGTCGGCTACCCCAACCCGAACAAGGATGCGACCGAGCTGGTGGACCCAGCGATCCGCAACAACCCCAACCTGTACCCGATCGATGCGGCGATGACCACGCTGTACACCTTGAAACCGTTGGCCCGTGATGCCGAGCGTGCGCGGACGCGCGCCTGGACCAAGATCAAATCCGGTACCTGATGGGCGAACACAGATTGCTTTTTTGCTCTGAACTAACGGGCAATACGCCAAGCCTGGCGCAACCGCGCCAGCGCCTCGGCGATGTCAGCCTCAGGCACCGCCGCAAAACCCAAAACCAAGCCGGCACGCTGGTCCTCGGGCGTGGTCGATTGCGCCAGCCAATAGCTGCTCAAGCCGTTGATCTCGACCCCCGCCGCGTGAGCCTGCGTCAGCAACTGCTGCTCGCGGGCCAGGCTGTCCACGCGCACCGTCATGTGCAGCCCCGCCGCAACGCTGGGCAGTTCGCCCATACCGGGCAAGCCGCAAGGCCAACCGGCCAGCAAGGCATTGCGCCGGCTCAACGCAGCCCGGCGCATGCGCCGGATGTGGCGCTGAAAGTGCCCGGCGGCCATGAACTCGGCCATCACCGCCTGGGTGCTGACCTCGGAGTGGCGCATGTCCACGGCCCGGCGCCGGGAAAACGCGTCCACCAGGCCCGGCGGCAGCACCAGATAGCCCAGGCGCAAGGCCGGAAACGCCACCTTGCCGAAGGTGCCGACATAGAGCACCCGGCCACTGCGATCCAGCGCCGCCAGGGGAGACAAGGGTGCGCCGCTGTAGCGGTACTCGCCGTCGTAATCGTCCTCGATGATCCAGCCGCCCGTGCGCGCGGCCCAGGCCAGCAATTCCAGGCGCCGCGCCAGACTCATCACCACCCCCAGCGGGTATTGATGGGACGGTGTGACGTAGGCCACACGACAGTCTTCCAGCGTGTTGAGCACCTGGCAGTCGATACCCTCGCCATCCACCGGCACGCCGTGCAATTTCCCCCCGGCCAGGGCAAACGCATGACCTGCCGCGCGGTAGCCCGGGTTTTCCACAGCGACGCCGTCGCCGGGCTCCACCAGCAACTGTGCACAAAGGCTAATCGCTTGCTGTGCGCCACTGGTGATCACTATTTGTTCAGCCGCGCACTGCATGCCCCGGGAGCTGCGCAAATAAGCCGCGATCAAACTGCGCAGCCGGGCATCCCCCGCCGGGTCGCCATAACACAGTTGTTCCAGGTCTGGCTTGCGCCAGAAGGCCCCATTCAGCTTGGCCCACACTTCAAACGGGAACAGATCGAACGCCGGCACGCCCACGCGAAAGGCCCGTGGCGGCCCCGCTGGAGGTTGTGACAGATGGTGGGTTTTTATCCGCGCCAAACCGCCGCTGTGGATAACTTCATTGTCGAGATCTTCCGGCAAATTTGACCATTTTGTGGATAAGGCTGGGGATAAGCCTGTGCGTAAGCCTGTGGATACTTTTGTGGATAGTTTTTTTGCCGCAGGCAGTTGCGCCACATAAGTGCCATCACCGACCCGGCTTTCGATAAAGCCTTCGGCATACAGCTGATCGTAGGCGCGCACCACGCTGTTGCGCGAGATCGACAGCGCCGCCGCCAAGTCGCGGCTGGCGGGCAAGCGCGTGCCACTGACCAGCCGTCCGTCCAGCACCCGTTGGCGCAGGGCGTCATACAGCTGGCGTGTCAGCCCTTGGCGACGATCCAACTCGATTCCCGCAGGGTTGAAGGACAACGGCGGCGTGATGGGCGACATATTGGACCTATGAAATGGGTGCCAGATGGATCTTTCCACGATCCATTAGCCTGCCTAGGATGCTGGCATTCGCCAAGGAATATTTCCATGTACACACCCCGCGCCTTTGCCCTCGACGACTTGCCCGAACTGCATCAGCTGATCCAGCACACCCGCCTGGCGCAGTTGGTGACCTTTGGCGAACAGGGCCTGCTGGCCAGTCACTTGCCGCTGCTGCTCCAGCCCGAAGAAGGCCCGAACGGCACGCTTTACGGGCACCTGGCCAAGGCCAATCCGCAGTGGCGCGACCTGCAAAATGGCAGCGAAGCGCTGGTGATCTTTGCCGGCGCCGAGGCCTACATCAGCCCGGCGTTCTACCCGGCCAAGGCCGAGCACGGCAAAGTCGTGCCCACCTGGAACTACATCGCCGTGCATGCCTACGGCAAAGCCGAAGTGTTCGACGATGCCGAGCGTTTGCTGGCGGTCGTCACTGCGCTGACGGATCGCCATGAAGGCACGCGCGCCCAACCGTGGAAGGTCAGCGATGCCCCGGCCGACTACATCGACGGCATGCTCAAGGCCATCGTCGGCTTTGCCCTGCCGATGGAGCGCCTGATCGGCACGCGCAAGCTCAGCCAGAACCGTAGCCCGGCCGACATGGCCGGCGTGCGTGAGGGCCTGGCCGCCAGCCCGGATGCACGCGACCACACCCTCGCCCGCTCTATTCCCCAAGGAGTTGCAGAATGAGTCAGATCGATATCCGCCAGGTCAGCGCCGCCGACCACGCTGCGTGGCTGCCTTTGTGGCAGGCGTACTTGAAGTTCTACAACACCGAACTGCCGGACGCGGTCAGCCAAAGCACCTGGCAGCGCCTGGTCGACGCCAGCGAGCCCACCTACTCGGCACTGGCCTGGCAGGACGGCAAGGCGGTGGGCATGGTCAATTTCATCTATCACCGCTCCAATTGGAGCATCGAGAATTCCTGCTACTTGCAGGATCTGCTGGTGGACCCGAGCCAACGCGGCACCGGCGTGGGCCGCAAGCTGATCGAATTCGTCTACGCCACCGCCAAGGCCGACGGCTGCGCCAAGGTGCACTGGCTGACCCACGAGACCAACGCCACCGCGATCCAACTCTACGAACGCATCGCCGAACGTCCCGGCTTTATCCAATTTCGCAAAGGTCTTTAAGGAGCGCAGCATGTCCACTTCCCTCGCCGACTGGAAAGGCGTCCCGGCCCCCACGGTGCAACTGCTTGAAGGGCGCTTCATCCGCCTGGAAAAGCTCGACCCGGCGCGCCATGGCGACGCTCTGTTCGAAGCCTTGCAAGGCCCTGGCGCCGACCCCAAGCTGTGGGACTACCTGCCCTACGGCCCTTTCCCCGAGCGCAGCGCATTCAATGACTGGCTGAACAAGCACGCGGCCCACAGCGACCCGTACTTTTTCAGCGTGATCGACCGCGCGACCGGCCAAGTGCAAGGCATCCTCAGCCTGATGTCCATCGTGCCCGAGCAAGGCCGTATCGAAATCGGCCACGTGACCTTTGGCGCCCCCATGCAGCGCTCGCCCAAAAGCACCGAGGCGGTGTACCTGCTGGCCAAGTACGCCTTCGACCAGGGCAACCGCCGCCTGGAGTGGAAGTGCAACAACGCCAATGGCCGCTCCAAATACGCCGCAGAGCGGCTGGGGTTCAGCTTCGAGGGGGTGTTCCGCCAGCATACGGTGGTGAAGGGCAGGAACCGGGACACCGCGTGGTATTCGATCATCGACGCGGAATGGCCGGCGATCGGGGCAGGCTTCGAACGGTGGCTGTCGGACGAGAACTTCAAGGACGATGCCCAGGTGAAGACGCTGTTGGAATGCCGCACCGCGCCTATCTAACTACCACCGGCCTACACCCCCTATCCCTTAGGTTCTCCCTGCAATGGCGTCTCGCGCCGTCCTGATCATGGAGAACCGCATGAATGCAATAACGTCCATACAGCCTGCCCTGCCAAGCCCGAAACCCCTCAGGGAAAAAGCACTGCTCACCCGCCTGACCGAGGACGGGCCAACCAGCAATGAAGTGGCCAGCACTCTACTGCGCGCCGAACTGGACACCCTCTACCCCGACCTGAATATTGACCTCGGCAGAACGGTGGTTGGCACCCCGATCTGGGAGTTCATCGACAACGAGCTGACCTGTGTCGACACCCAATACACGCCCCTGACCTACGTCCTGGCGCGGCTGGCCCTGGAAAGCACCACGGTCAACTATCTACAGGGCGAGCACTTCCTCACTCAACAGCCTATGGCGCAACCCCCCATTCAATTGCCGGTCAACATCGAGCAGATCGCCACATTGCTCAATGATTTGGCGCCGGTGTTTTTCGTCGCCTTCAAGGAGCAGCAACTGGCGTTCTGGAACGCCACGGGGACCCGCCTGCCGCGCTGGCATGAACTGGCCGACGGCCTGGCCGCCGCGCTGAACATCCAGGAGGTCAAGGGCTGGAATGCCGATCACTGTGACATTGCACGCGGGATCTCGATGTACCCCGACAAACAGCAACGCCTTCTCCAGCGGCCCGACCTGGCGCATATCCAGGTGTGCCTGCTCGACATTGACACCCCGAACGACAAAAGCTTCAAACACCTCATGCTCGCCGGCACCGCCGTCATACAAGGCACGTTCAGGAACGCCGATATCCTGATGATGTACACCCTCGAATACGGTTACGAAACCTTCGCCTCCCTGCAGGATTTAGCGGCATCGGCACAGGCCAGGCTCAGTCCGTCGATGGGCGAGTTGCCGCTGTCGCTGCGCCTGGTCGAACCTGAGGGGGATTTTTTTGATCACATGGCCTGGGCCCTGATCGCCACCCAGCTCAACGCCATCGAAATCGAGGGCTTCAGCAACCTTTTGGAGCAGTTCTCCCCAGCCGCAGCGCCGCCGGACACCGACCCGGATACACAGCGCCTGAACATGCTCGATGGTGCGATTCCCGAATGGTTGCGCGATGCCTCACCCCAGGCGTTGAACGACTACAGCCAGCACATGCTCGACCTGAGCTCGCTGTACGGCGATGTGCCCGCGGACTTGTTCCAGATCCAACCCATCAAGGCCTTCGCTCAAGAGAAGATGCGCAACGCCATCATTGCCGACAAACACAACGTCGGTGCCGACAAGCTGCCACTCGACGAGATACAAATCACCCTTACGGAACCTCTCAACGTCGGGCCTTTTACGCTGCCCAACCCAGTGGGAAGCTACACGCAGACCCTGGGTGAATATGCACTCAGCAACACCCCGCCCTACCAGGCAACCGTGCGCTTCAAGGACGGGAAAACAGTGCCCGGCTGGCTCACGGACAAGTACCTGACGCAGATTTCAGAACAGGTCGATATCGGCCGGGTATATCCGCAACTGATCAGAGAAAAGCTGATTGACGACCCACACGAAGCCCTCCGACAAAAGAATTTTTACATCCAGCAACTGCGCTCGCTGCTGCCACTGCTGGCGCTGGAATGCAAACTCACCCACCAAGGCAATGTCGACGAGCAGGGCTATCGCTACATCAATGAACTGGTCAACCCGACGCCCGGCACGGCGGACCCTATCGTTATCCGCCCATTGTCGATACGGCCCAGCCTGCGCATCAGCCACACATTCGACGATGTCCTCAACGTCTACATCATCGGCCCCCGGGACTGGCAAAAAGGACCGTGCCTGCTGTATCGCCCATTACTCGAAAACCCGTTGCTACAGTTCCCGTCCCTGCAAAACCTGAAGTATGAGCTGCACCAGCCGGGGGAGGTCCGGGACTCCATATTGGCGTGGCTACCCAACCGGCAGTTGAGTTTCAACTACTCCCAGTACATCTTCCCGGCAGGTCTGACCTCGGCCTGGCTGATCAGAGAGCTCGTGACGACGCCGTCGAAACTGCTGGAATGGGGAGGCAGCCCGGTGTTTTCCAAAACCGAGCTGAAGGGCGATATTTTTGCCGCGTTGTTTGATGCCAACGCAAAGGCCATGACGGAATTGGCGGATCGTGAATCGCTCTCCAACGCAGAGCGGCGCTGGGCATTGCTGGAAGACAGCGCCTGGGCGATCTTCAATGCCGCTTCAAGCTTCATGAACGGCAACGTCGCTACGGCGGTATGGGTCTGGCAAATTTTCGGTCAGCTCCAGCACGTGCTGGATGCCCCTGAACAGGGCAACAGTTTGATCAAGTGGCAACGCCTGGGCGACGTGCTCATGGCCTTGGCCATCGTCATTACCCATAAGGCCGGGCCCCTGCGCAGGGGCAAAGCCAAATCCCCAAGACCGAGCCACCCCAGCCCCCCCTTGCCCACAACCCCACAAATACGGACCACGGCCTCAGGCGGTGTACTGGCACACAGTCAATTCTCGACGCTGGCTGTCGAGGGCGTCGTACCGCGCCGGACGCCGGCCCAGTGGGACACCTACCTGGACGCGTACAAGGTCAAGGCACCGGACCTCAGCAACAAGCCCGCCCCCGAGCAGCGTCCTGCGCTTTACGACGAGGCGGAAAAAACCTATGCCCAAGTGGATCAGCGGTGGTTCCAGGTGGCTGAAGATGACGATGCCAACATTCACGTTCTCGACCCTGAAAACCCTTCGCTCACAGGACCTTGCCTGGCCAAGACGCCAGCAGGCACCTGGCGTATCAACACGGATCTGCGCCTGCTGCGCAGCAACGAAAGCTTGAAAAGCAAGTTGAAGGCCTCGCGGCTGCTCAGAGCTCAGAAACTCAAGCCCCTGGAGCAACAATGCGAAACGCTGGAGCAACATGAAAAGGTGCTGAAAAAAGAGATGCACACCCTGCTCAAGTCCCCCACCACCGCGACCCTGTTGGACCAAAGCCTGTCCAAGTCCCAGGAGCTGATCAGCAATCGTCAAACGTCACTGGCGCTGCTGGAGAAGTGGAGAGACGAAGGCGGCACCATCGGCTATGAGGACAAGCTGCTCAAGCTATACAAGAGTTTGAACACCTACCTGATGACCTGGATCGCGTTCAAGCACGTCGCCTACAACGCCGCTGTCGAGCGCGTCCTGAAAAGCCGCGAGTCCGATGAGGTGAACGCTCGGCAACAACTCCCGACAGACATCAACGCAGCCACCACCATGGGCAGGGAAATAGACGCCAAGCTCAACGAGCTGGGTGTCGCAAGACATAAGCTGTCCCGCATGGGAGCCGCCGGGGCCTTGACCGCCCGCCAGATCGAAGTATCCGCGCAGTTTCACTCCCGCTGGGAATTGAAAGCCAATGAAATCGCGAGCGCCGCCGAACTGTGCGTACGTGAGCAAGCCGCGCAAGACATGGCTGAAGCCCGAAGTACCGTCTACGCAGTGGTGGAGCGTGCCACTGCGGCCAGCAGAAACATAACGCAAATATTGAAGGATGCCCCCCACGAGGCACAGTTGGAAACACTGGCCGCGAAGGTCGAAGAACTCCAGAGCATCAGCAATCGGATAGACGAGCTGCCTGGCGAGTTTCCAGAACGGGTCAACCCCAATGCCCTTGGAAACCTGAAAAGCGTCGTCAACGAATTCCTCCTGTTGGTCCAGAGCAATATTGGCAGCCGACTTCAACAGGAAGCCGAGGCCGGTCTTTCCGGGCGCAAACCTGCCAAGCCGTCTACGTCCAAGCCGTATCCAACAGCCAGGATCATCAAAAAACGTCCGCGCGATCAGCCCAAGGAAACGGAAAACATCCCCCAGCAGGAACCGTTGACACTCATCCAGCCGTTGAAGAAACAGCCGCCGAAACAAACAAGCGACTACAGCGACATCACCAACCAAGGGCTCCAACTGACCAATGGGCTCGACGCTTTTATCCGTGACACGAAAAAAAGCGCGCTGAAACCCTTTCGAATACCCGCCGACATGCAGGACCTGTTCGATCTGCATGCCCTCACGCTGGAACAGACCCTCGACGCCTTCGAACCGCTACATGCCGCCGCCAGGCAGGCTGGCAAAGCCCTTCCGGTAGCCAACATGGCTGTCGAACTCAAAGAAGGCGCAGCCCGGTTGCGCCAGGAAGGTATCAACATCAGAGCAACCATGCTCAAGCTGCGAAAGCCCCGGCAGGGTTACTTTCAGTGGCTGATCGAGAACGACCAGGTCCGGGTGACGCGCAATGAAACAGGCAGAATCAAGACCCAGCAGCTCAACGACTACTTCCAGGAATATTTCATTTGCGACTCAGCCAACCTCCATCAGCCGTTATGGCTGGCGCACTTTCACTACTCCACCCTCAAGGCGCCGGCCAGTCAGTTCACGGCGGCCCATCTCAAGATCGACGACAAATACCTGGCGCGACTCCCCAGCGAAACACAACAAACACTCAATAACCGTTCAGCGCTGGACAATGTCCTGCGCAGACTGAACGACCCCGTCACCTTGGCCGTGTTCCTGAAGCTTGAGGAGCCTCGCCGCTGACTCATTCGGTTCAGTGCTGGTTCAACCCGCCAACTGCCGGGCCAGTACCGCAATGTGCTCCGGCCCGATCCCGCAGCACCCGCCCAGATGGCTGGCACCACGCGCTTGCCAGTCGGCGGCCCAGTGCAGGTAGCCGGGCGGGTCAAGGTCGTCGCGCAACGGGTCCAGGCCATCGTTGGCCGTGGCTTCCTTGGGTTGCGGCGGGAAGGCGTTGGCGTAGGCGCCTACGTCAATCTGCACGCCCAGGCGTTCGAACGTCTGACGCGCGGCATCGATCGCATCACCGATCACTTCGGGCTGGCTGCAATTGAACAGCAACACCTGCACCCCCAACTGCGCCGCTGCTTCGGCCGCGTCCGCCACCGGCTCGCCGGAGCGCAGGCGCGGCACGTCGTCGGTGTCTTCGTCCTTGAGGGTAAACGACAGCCAGAACGGTTTGCCGTCCTTTGGCAGCCCGGCCTGGATGGCGCGCGCTTCGGCGATGGAGCTCTGGGTTTCGGCCAGCCACAGGTCGACAAACGGCGCCAGGCCTTGCACCAGTGGCGTCAGCAGCTCGGCGACGCGCTGCGGCTCGAACAGGTCGGGGCGGTACGAGCCAAACAGTGGCGGCAGCGAGCCAGCCACCCGCACGGCCTTGCCCGACGCGTCCACGGCACGCCGCGCCAATTCACCCGCCAGCGCCGCCAAGGCCTGGCCTTCGGCGGCGAAACGCGCCTCGCCGATATGGAATGGCACCACCGCATAGCTGTTGCTGGTGATGACGTTCGCGCCACTTTCGATATAAGCCGCGTGCACCGCTTCCACTGCCTGCGGCGCTTCGCTCAACGCCAGCGCCGACCATTCCGGCTGCCGGAACGGCGCGCCACGGCGTTGCAGTTCACGGCCCATGCCGCCATCGAGAATTACTGTTGCGTTGGCCATATGCTTTTTACTCATAAGCTTATGAAAATAACTCACTATGAGAGTCGTTCTTATAACTATTTAATACGTTCAATTCAGTACATAACAACTCTTTTTTCTAACGGTGCTCTTCATGAAACTTAAACCGCTGCTGGCCCTGGGCCTGACGATTCTGGCTGCTTCTACCCAAGCCTTCGGCGGCACCACGCTGGACCGCATCGAGCAAAAGAAAGAGTTGGTAGGTGTGCTGATGGAAAGCTACCCGCCGTTTTCCTTCTTGAACGAGCAAAACCAACTGGACGGCTTCGACGTCGATGTGGCCAAGGCCGTGGCACAAAAGCTCGGCGTGAAGCTGCGCCTGGAAACCCCGTCCTGGGACGTGATCGCCGCCGGCCGCTGGAGCGGGCGCTACGACATCTGCATCTGCTCCATGACCCCGAGCAAGGCCCGCGCCGAAGTGTTCGATTTCCCGGTGGAGTACTACGCGTCGCCCGCGGTGATCGTGGTCAACGCCACGGACGACCGCATCCACAGCGCCAAGGACTTGAGCGGCAAGAAAGTCGGCCTCACCAGCGCCTCCAGCTATGAAAGCTACCTGAACAAAAACCTGGTGATCGAAGGCGCCGAAGACACCCAGTTGCAGTACCCGTTCGACAACGTGCAGATCGCCCCGTACGACACCGACAACGTGGCCTTCCAGGACCTCGGCCTCGGCGCCGGCAAGCGCCTGGATGCGATCCTCACCAACCTGGTTACCGCGCAACCGCGCCTGAGCGAAGACAAGCGCTTCAAGCTCGCTGGCGAGCCGCTGTATTCGGAGCCCAACTCGGTGGCCATCGAAAAAGGCGACCCGCAGTGGGACAGCAAGGTGCGTGAAGTCTTCGCCCAGCTGAAACAGGACGGCACCTTGAGCCAGCTGTCGCAAAAATGGATCGGCGCCGACATCAGCCAATGACAGCGTTTCCTACACCTCCAAAGATCAGCGAATCACGCGTGCAGCGGCTGTTTGGCTTTCGCACGCGGCTCTACCTGACCTGGGCCGCGCTGTTCTGCCTGTTCGCCAGCTTCTTCCTGAGCTTTGACCTGAAGTTCTCGATCATCCTCGACAAGCTGCCCAACCTGGTCGGCCTGCACCTGGCGCCCAACGGCTTCCTGCAAGGCGCGGCGCTGACGTTGTTCCTATGCCTGTGCTCCATGGTGATTTCGTCGGTGCTGGGTTTCGTCACCGCGCTGGGACGCTTGTCGAAAAGCGCCGTGGCCTTTGGCATCGCCAGCTTCTACGCGTCGTTCTTTCGCGGCACGCCGCTGCTGATCCAGATCCTGCTGATCTACCTCGGCCTGCCGCAGCTGGGTTTGGTGCCGGGCGCCATCGTCGCCGGGATCATCGCGTTGTCGCTGAACTACGGCGCTTACCTGAGCGAAATCTTCCGCGCCGGCATCCTTGGCGTCGCCCACGGCCAACGCGAAGCGGCCCTGGCCCTGGGCATGCGCGACAGTGCGATCTTCTGGCACGTGACCTTGCCCCAGGCCATGCGCACTATCATCCCGCCGGCGACCAACCAGTTCATCTCGATGCTCAAGGACTCGTCGCTGATCTCGGTGATGGGCGTGTGGGAAGTGATGTTTTTGGCGCAATCCTACGGCCGGTCGAGCTATCGCTATATCGAGATGCTGACCACCGCTGCGATCATCTACTGGGTGCTGTCGCTGGGGCTGGAACTGATCCAGGCGCGGATGGAACGGCATTATGGCAAGGGGTATGTGCGCCGCAGCTGATGCTCAGTTGTAGTGACGGCGCAGCTTGCCACGCCCATTTGCACACCGAGAAACTGCAATAAAATGCAGGTAGATGACGGCTGTGTGATTTTGTACGCAATAAAATGCTGACCCTATTTGAAACCCGCGCCAATAGAGACAACTCCCGCACACCAAGAGTGTTGGCCCTGACAGTTATCCCCCCGCCATCTCGCTAAATTCCCGACCTCATCCACAAGAGGTCGGGAATTCATGCCCATAACCCCCCGCAGAATCGTACTGTTCATCAGCCTCGCGGTAGCCGCCAGCCTTCCCCACGCGCAAGCACGCGGCGACATCGAGTCCATGCCCTATTGGCCTCACCCCTACGACGCGCTGGATGACGAATGGGCGTATGAGCCGAACATTGAAGCCGCGTCCATCGACGGCTTTATCATCCGCCAAGCCACCACACACAATGGCCGGCAGGTGGCGAAGGTGCTGGAGCCGGCGTTGGTTCGCCTGCTGGAATCTGGTCAGCTGACCTCTGAACAGCTCAAGGCGTTGGAAAAACGCTACGCCGAACTCGCGCAGCAACCGAACGCTTTCGGCGCAGCTCTCGAACAGTTGGCCGGTAGCCAGAATGCCAACCTCGCCGCTGCAACACAGAGCACCACCCAGCAACTCAGCAGCCGCGTGCTCTCGACCCTGCGCGAACTGCCCACCGACACCGATGGCCACTTCTGGGTCAAAAACCTCGGCAGTGAAGGCGGCCTCGACAGCCAGCGCGGCACCGCCGGCCTGAACACGGCCAACCAGGGCGTGCTCCTGGGCGCAGACTGGGCAGTCGATCATGCATGGCGAGTCGGGGTGCTGGGGGCCAAGTCCAGCAGTCGCTTCGACACCCGACGCTTCACCGCCGACCTGGACAGCTGGCACCTGGGCGCCTACGCCGTGCGCCAGGACGGCCCATTGGCGTTGCGCCTGGGGGCGATCTACAGCAGCCATGCCGGGCAGAATCGACGCGGCGTCGAGATCCTCAGTTACAAGGACACGCTCAAGGGCAGCTACAACGCCACAAGCCAGAATGTGTTCGGTGAAGTGGGCTACCAACTGGGCACTGGCAGCCTGAGCATCGAGCCGTTTGCCGGGCTTGGCTACCAGCGCTACAGCCGGGACAGTTTCAGGGAGCAAGGGGGGCCGACAGCACTGAATGTCGATGCACAGACCCAGCAAAACCTGAACAGCACCGTTGGCCTGCGCCTGGCCAGGCTGATTCGGTTCGATAACCAGATGAGCCTCACGCCACACCTGAGCGCAGGCTGGAAACACCTGTATGGCGACGTCGAAAGCCAGGTGCGCCAGTCCTTTCGCCAGGGCGGCATCGATGACTTCACCATCCAAGGCTCTTCCCTGGACCGCAACAGCCTGAGCCTGTTGGCGGGGCTGGACTTGAATCTGTCTTCGAACCACAGCCTCGGCCTGGCCTATATGGCTGAAAACGGCACCCACAGCAGCAACCAGGGCCTGATGGGGCAATGGCGGATGAGGTTCTGACACGTCTTACGACAGCGGGACGCGGAGCGTCCGGGGCGGCGTTCCCACGCGGAGCGTGGGAACGAGCAGGCAAAAAAAAGGAGGGCACCTGCCCCCCCGAGGATTAAGCGATAGTGTCGAAGGCTGGATCAGCCTTCGATTTCAATCAGGATTTCGCCCGGGTTGACCCGGTCGCCCTTGGCCACGTGAACGGCGGTCACCTTGCCGGCAATCGCTGCCTGCACTTCGGTTTCCATCTTCATCGCTTCGGTGATCAGCACGGCCTGGCCGGCCTTGACCACGTCGCCTTCCTTGACCAGCACGTCGACGATATTGCCCGGCATCGCGGTGCTGACATGGCCCGGCGCAGTGGCTTGCTTGCGCTTGCTGCTGCCGCCGCCGACAAACTCGTTGAGCGGTTCGAACACCACTTCTTCCGGCATGCCGTCGATGGACAGGTAGAAGTGGCGCTTGCCTTCGGCCTTCACGCCGACACCGGTGATGTCCACGCGGTAGCTTTCACCGTGCACGTCGATGACGAACTCGGTCGGCACGCCTTCGCCACCGGCACGCGCCACGCCGCCCGCCTCGGGAATCGGCAGCAGCACTTCCGGCGCCAGGGTGCCGGCGTCGCGTTCTTCGAGGAACTTGCGGCCAATGTCCGGGAACATGGCATAGGTCAGCACGTCTTCTTCGGACTTGGCCAACGCGCCGATCTCGCCGCGCAGCTTGGTCATTTCCGGCTTGAGCAGGTCAGCCGGGCGCACGTCGATCACTTCTTCGCTGCCGATAGCCTGGCGACGCAGTTGCTCATTCACCGTGCCCGGCGCCTTGCCGTAGCCGCCTTGCAGGTAGAGCTTCACTTCGTTGGTGATGGTCTTGTAGCGCTCGCCGGCCAGCACGTTGAAGAACGCCTGGGTGCCGACGATCTGCGACGTCGGCGTGACCAGCGGCGGGAAGCCAAGGTCTTCACGCACACGCGGGATCTCGGCCAGCACTTCGCTCATGCGGTTGAGGGCGCCCTGCTCTTTCAACTGGTTGGCCAGGTTGGAAATCATCCCGCCCGGCACCTGGTTGACTTGCACACGGGTGTCGACCGCGGTGAATTCGCTTTCGAACTGGTGATATTTCTTACGCACTGCGTAGAAGTACAGGCCGATCTCTTGCAGCAGCTCCAGGCTCAGGCCGGTGTCGAACTCGCTGCCTTTAAGGGCGGCGACCATCGACTCGGTGCCCGGGTGGCTGGTGCCCCAGGCGAAGCTGGAGATGGCGGTGTCGATGTGGCTCGCGCCGTTTTCGATGGCCTTGAGTTGGCACATCGCGGCCAGACCAGCAGTGTCATGCGAGTGGATGAAAATCGGCAGGGTCTGCTCGGCTTTCAGCGCCTTGACCAGTTCGCCGGTGGCGTACGGGGTCAGCAGGCCGGCCATGTCCTTGATCGCGATGGAGTCGCAACCCATGGCTTCCAACTGCTTGGCCTGGGCCACGAACGCCTCGACGGTGTGCACCGGGCTGGTGGTGTAGGCGATGGTGCCCTGGGCATGTTTGCCTGCCGCTTTTACTGCTTCGATGGCCACGCGCAGGTTACGCACGTCGTTCATCGCGTCGAAGATGCGGAACACGTCGATGCCATTCACGGCGGCCTTGGCGACGAAGGCTTTGACCACGTCGTCGCTGTAATGGCGGTAGCCCAGCAGGTTCTGGCCGCGTAGGAGCATTTGCAGGCGGGTGTTGGGCAACGCGGCGCGCAGTTTGCGCAGGCGCTCCCACGGGTCTTCTTTCAGGAAGCGCACGCAGGCGTCGAAGGTCGCGCCGCCCCAGACTTCCAGGGACCAGTAGCCGACTTTGTCGAGCTTGTCGCAGATCGGCAGCATGTCGTCAGTGCGCATGCGGGTTGCGAGCAACGATTGGTGGGCGTCGCGCAGGATGGTGTCGGTTACGAAGATTTTCTTGCTCATTATTCTTTTCCTCACAGGCCTGCGTGGGCGGCGATGGCGGCGGCGATGGCCAGGGCCAGCTCTTCGGGTTTGCGCTTGATCGAGTAGTTGGTCAGCTCAGGGTGGCTTTCCACGAAACTGGTGTTGAACTGGCCGCTGCGGAATTCCGGGTTGCGCAGGATTTCCTGGTAGTAGGCGGCGGTGGTCTTCACGCCTTGCAGGCGCATGTCGTCCAGGGCACGCAGGCCGCGGTCCATGGCTTCTTCCCAGGTCAACGCCCACACCACCAGTTTCAGGCACATGGAGTCGTAGAACGGCGGGATGGTGTAGCCGGTGTAGATCGCCGTGTCGGTGCGCACGCCGGGACCGCCGGGGGCGTAGTAACGGGTGATCTTGCCGA
This sequence comes from Pseudomonas sp. FP453, assembly GCF_030687495.1. Taxonomy (NCBI): domain Bacteria; kingdom Pseudomonadati; phylum Pseudomonadota; class Gammaproteobacteria; order Pseudomonadales; family Pseudomonadaceae; genus Pseudomonas; species Pseudomonas sp. FP453. Next base: position 6,177,391 of record NZ_CP117435.1, read on the forward strand.
AGCTGGGCAGGAAGTTGTTTTTCGGGTCTTCGGCGTTGATACGGAACTGCAACGCAAAACCACGGTGCTGGATATCTTCCTGTTTCACCGACAGCGGCAGGCCCGAGGCGATGCGGATCTGCTCGCGGACGATGTCGATCCCGGTGATTTCTTCGGTGATGGTGTGTTCCACCTGCACCCGGGTGTTCATCTCCATGAAGTACACCTCGCCCTCGGCGAGCAGGAACTCCACGGTGCCGGCGTTCTCGTAGCCCACGGCCTTGGCGGCACGCACCGACAGGTCGCCGATGTAGGCGCGCTGTTCCGGGGTCAGCTGCGGGCTTGGGGCGATTTCGATGAGCTTCTGGTTGCGGCGCTGGATCGAGCAATCACGCTCGAACAGATGCACCACGTTGCCAAAGCTGTCACCGAGGATCTGTGCCTCGATGTGCTTGGGGTTGACGATGCATTTTTCCAGGAACACTTCCGCCGAACCGAAGGCCTTGGTGGCTTCGGAAATAACCCGGGGGAAGGCTTGTTCAAGTTCTTCGCGGCTGTTGCAACGGCGGATACCGCGCCCGCCACCACCGGAGGTGGCCTTGAGCATCACCGGGTAACCAATGCGGTCGCCTTCGGTGAGGGCTTCAGCGATGTCGGCGACGTTGCCTTCGGTGCCGGGGGTGACCGGTACGCCGGCCTTGATCATGCTGCGGCGCGCTTCGGTCTTGTCGCCCATGCGGCGGATCACTTCAGCGGACGGGCCGATGAATTTGATCCCACGTTCGGCGCAGATGTCCGCCAGTTCGGCGTTTTCCGACAGGAAGCCGTAGCCGGGGTGCAGGGCATCACAACCGGTTTCCACGGCCAGGTTCACCAGCTTGCGCGGGTTCAGGTAGCCGGCCAGGGGCTCGGCACCAATGCTGTGGGCTTCGTCGGCACGTTTGACGTGCAACGCGTGACGGTCGGCGTCGGAGTAGACCGCGACCGAGCGAATGCCCATCTCGGCGCAGGCACGCACGATTCGTACGGCAATTTCACCACGGTTGGCGATCAGGATCTTTTTTATCACTTGGAAATTCCCTTGAGCCGATTGCTGCGTTCTTCGACCCGCTAGACCCGGGTCGGCGCGTGACCAAATGTTTCATGACAGTCGCGAGACACACACTAAGCCCGTGGAGGGATTAACAAAAATCAATAATTATTGGGTCGTGCATAAGTAAAGACTTATAGTTGGCCGGACAGCCGCGCGCGAAAGGACGATAAAAATGCGTAAGTCATTGATGCGTATGACATTGCGTCAATTGCAGATCTTCAATGAAGTGTGCGATTTGCGCTCGTACAGCCGTGCTGCCGAGGAAATGTCCCTCACACAACCCGCCGTCAGCCTGCAAATTCGCCAGCTGGAAGAGCTGATCGGCCAGCCATTATTCGATTACGTCGGCAAAAAGCTCTACATGACCGAGGCCGCCGAAGCCTTGCAGCGCGCCAGCCGGGACATTTTCGGGCGCCTGGAAAACCTCGACATGCAGCTGTCGGATATGCAGGGCTCGCTGCAAGGCCAGTTGAAGCTGGCGATTGAATCCAGCGCCAAGTACTTCGTGCCGCACCTGTTTGCCGCGTTCAAGCGCCAGCATCCCGAAGTGCAGCTGCACCTGACCGTGGTCAACCGCGCCCAGGTGATTCGCCGGCTGTCGGACAACCGCGACGACCTGGTGATCATGTCCATGGTGCCCCAGGACATGGGCCTGGAGTTCCTGCCGTTCCTCAACAACCCGATCGTCGCGGTGGCGCCCCCTGATCACCCCTTGAGCCTGCAAGGCCCGCTGCGCTTGCAAGACCTGGAGCCTTACACGCTGCTGGTGCGCGAGCAGGGTTCCGGCACGCGGATGGCCTGCGAGGAATACTTCAAGGAGAAGCGCGTGCATTTCACCCAGACGGTGGAAGTGTCATCGGCCGAGGCCCAGCGCGAATGCGTGAGCGCAGGGTTGGGCGTGGCCTTGCTGACGCGCCACGCCGTGAACCTGGAACTGGCCAGCGGCGGGCTCAAGGAGCTGCCGGTGGAAGAGCTGCCGCTGTACCGCAGTTGGTGCCTGGTGCAGGCCAAGGCCAAGCGCCTGTCACCGGTGGCCCATGCGTTCCTGGGCTTTATCCGCAGCGAACGGGCACAGATCAGCGTGCTGGCTGAGCGTTTCGCTGGGCAGCCACGGGTGCTTGCCAGTGGAGTTCCGGGTAGTCACTGATGCTCTGGAGCAATTGGCGTTCTTCACAACGGTCTTCGATTGCGCGACGGAACGCCATGCGGCGCTGGTCTTCCTGCTGACGGCGGGTTTTTACGGCGCTGTTGCTGTCTTCGTAGGGACGGGCCATTTCGAGTCTCCCAATGCGAGTACGGGAGTTCAGGATGGCCTTGGGCGGTTACGGTTTGGCGGCGCGGGGATGACAGGACGATGAATCTTCGGAAGTTGACGCATATCCACTGTGGGAACGGGTCAATGTGGGAGCGGGCTTGCCCGCTCCCACATTAGTCTGTCAGTCGTCGAGGGCTTTTACGGATTTTGGCGACAACCGCAGGCTGCGCAAGCTGCGTTTCACGCTCTTGAGGTGGTTGACCAGGCTCGGCCCGCGCGCCATGGCCACGCCCATCGCCAGCACGTCGATCACCACCAGGTGGGCGATGCGCGAGGTCAACGGCGTATAGATCTCGGTGTCTTCATGTACATCGATCGCCAGGTTGACGGTGGACAGCTCCGCCAACGGCGTCTGGCTCGGGCACAGGGTGATCAGGGTCGCGCCGCTTTCACGCACCAGGTTGGCGGTGATCAGCAGGTCTTTGGAGCGCCCGGACTGGGAAATACAGATCGCCACGTCGGTGGGCTTCAACGTCACCGCCGACATCGCCTGCATGTGCGGGTCGCTGTAGGCCGCTGCCGTGAGCAGCAGTCGGAAGAATTTGTGCTGAGCGTCGGCTGCCACCGCACCCGATGCGCCAAAACCATAGAACTCGACACGCTGGGCCTGGGACATCGCCGTCACGGCTTTTTGCAGCTCGATCGGATCAAGCTTCTCGCGCACTTCCATCAGGGTGTGCAGCGTGGTGTCGAAGATTTTCAGGCTGTAGTCGGCGACGGAATCGTCTTCGTGGATCGCAAACTGCCCGAAGCTCGCACCGGCGGCCAGGCTCTGGGCCAGCTTGAGTTTCAGGTCCTGGAACCCGGAGCAACCGATGGCGCGGCAGAAGCGCACGATGGTCGGCTCGCTGATGCCCACGCTGTGGGCCAGGTCGGCCATGGAGCTGTGCATCACGGCCGCAGGATCAAGCAGCACGTGGTCGGCAACCTTGAGTTCCGATTTACGTAACAGGTGGCGCGACTGGGCGATATGTTGCAACAGGTTCAAAGGGCAGGACTCTTGTTATTGGCAGGTGCCAGGGATGTAGCAAGCTTGTAGTTATACTACAAGAATTGTCGTTTTGCCCGTCTGATGCATCACTAAATCGCCCTGCTGCCCTCTGATTCAAAGGGCAGGCGCTTTGTAGCCATTAGGGCGGCCCTGCCGTCGTTAAGGAAAATCTGCATTTTTCCGTAACAAATCTGCCAGCCCTTCGGCCTGCATCGGCCGGCTGATCAGATAGCCCTGCACTTCGTCACACCGCTCCCCGCGCAGGAAGTCCAACTGCTGCTGATCTTCCACGCCTTCGGCCACCACTTTCAGCGCCAAGCCATGGGCCATGGCGATGATTGCGCGGGTGATGGCCGCGTCCTCGCGGCCCTGGCCGAGCCCACGGATGAAGGTCTGGTCGATCTTCACGTAATCCACGGGGATGCGCTTGAGATAGCTGAGGGACGAATAGCCGGTGCCAAAGTCATCGATGGCCAGCTTCACCCCCAGGTCGCGCAACTGCTGGAAGGTGGCGATGATGTGTTCAACGCTGTCGAGCAGCTGGCTTTCCGTCAGCTCCAACTCGAGGTATTGCGGGTCCAGCCCGGTTTCTTCGAGGACCTGGCGCACCAGGCTGACCAACTTGCCCTGGCGCAACTGATGCACCGACAGGTTCACCGACACCCGGATCGGCGCCAGCCCCTGGCGCTGCCATTCGCACGCCTGCCAGCAGGCCTGGCGCAGCACAAACTCGCCCAGCGGCACGATCAGGCCAGTCTCTTCGGCCAGGCCGATAAACTCGCCCGGCGGCACCATGCCCCACTGCGGATGCTCCCAACGCACCAGCGCCTCGGCGGCGTTCAGCTTGCCGGTGGCCAGGCACAGTTTCGGCTGGTAGAACACCGTCAGCTGGCGATCTTCGATGGCTTTGCGCAGTTGGTTTTCCAGCTGCAAGCGCTCCAAAGTGCTCGCTTGCAGGCTGTCGGTGTAGAACTGGAAATTGTTGCCGCCCAGGTGCTTGGCGTGTTGCATGGCCATGTTCGATTGGCTGACCAGTGCGGAAATTTCCCGCGCATTGTCCGGCAGCAGGCTGACGCCCATCGAAGCGCTGACCACCAGCTCATGCCCGTCCACCGTCACCGGCACCCGCAGCTTGGCCAACAGCCGCGTGGCCACGCGCGCCAGGCTCGACAGGCTGCCGTAGGCATCGAACAGCACGGCGAACTCATCGCCAGACAACCGCGCAATGGTGTCCGCCTCGGGCAAGGCATTGATCAAGCGCCGCGCCATTTTCTGCAGCAGTTGGTCGGCGACTTCATGCCCCAGGCTGTCGTTGAGCAGCTTGAAACGGTCGAGGTTGATATGCAGCAGCGCCAGACTGCGCCCGCCCTGACGCACCCGCGCATGGGCTTCGCGCAGGCGCTCACGGAACAGCGAGCGGTTGGCCAGGCCGGTCAGCTCGTCGTAGTGGGTGAGGTAGCGCATGCGCTCTTCGGATTCGCGCCGCGCAGAAAGATCGGCGAAGAAGCCCACGATATGGCTGACCTTTCCCCGAACATCACGCACCACATTCAATTGCAGCCACTGCGGGTACAACTCGCCGTTCTTGCGCGTCTCCACCAGTTCGCCCTGCCAGGTGCCGTGGCTGAGCAACGCCTGGCGGATCACCGGGAAGTGGCGGCGCGCGTCGCGGCTGCTGGGCAGTTCGACGACGTTGCGCCCGAGCATGTCATCGATGTCAAAACCGGTGACGCGGCTGAAGGCCTGGTTCACCGCGATCAGCTTGTAGTCCGGGTCGAGAATCACGATGCCTTCGCTGGCCGCCTCGAAGACCGTCGACGCCAGGCGCTGTTGTTCTTCCAGGACTTTGCTCGCGCTGATATCGCGACGGGTGCCAAGCATGCGCGTGACCCGGCCACTGGGCGCGCGCTCGACGGCGCGGCCACGGTCTTCGATCCACACCCAGTGGCCGTCGCCGTGACGCACGCGGTATTCGACCTGATAGTCCTCGCTGCGGCCCTTGAGGTGCTCGACCAACGCGCGCTTGAGCAGCGGCAAGTCGTCGGGGTGCAGGCGTGGCTTGAGGTGGCTGAGCATCGCCGTGACGTACTCGGGCTCCAGGCCGAACAATTCCTTGAGTTGGGTGTGGTGGACCTCGTCGGTTTGCAGGTTCCAGTCCCACAGGCCCAGCTCGCTGGCTTGCAGCGCCATGGCCAGGCGCGCTTCGCTTTTGTTCAGGGCCAGGCTGGCGGCGTCGAGTTCCTGGCTGCGCTGGGCCACGCGGTCTTGCAGGCCGGTCTGGGCCTCGCGCAATTCCTGCTCGATCTGGCGGCGTTGCTCGACTTCGCGCACCAGTTCTTGATTCAACTGCTCGCTGCGCTGTTGCGCCTGCTGCAAGTGCTCGATCAGCGCCTGGTTCTGGAAGCGCCGCAACAGCCCGCGCTGGATCAGGCGGTTGACCTGCCACGCCACCACGCTCAAGGACGCCAGCAGGATCAGGCCGAGCACGCCCCAGCCTTGTTGCTGCGGCGCGCCGTTCCAGAACAGATAGAGGATCGCCGGCACCAGGCACGGCAAGGCAAACGACAGGAACGCCGGCAAGCTCACGGCGTAGGCCACGCTGGCCGACAGTGTCGCGGCGCCGATCAGGCCGAATACCCAGGCCTGCTGCATAAAGCTGTCTGCCGGCACCAGGGCGATGGCGGCGGTGGCCAGGGTCAGGCCGCTCACTGCCGAGCCGAGCATGAACATGCGCCGCCAAACTGGCTGGGCCTGGCGGCTGGGCATGGCCGAATCAAAGGCCGCCACCTGGATCACGCGCATCGCCACCAACGCCAGCAGCCAGACCAGCCAGATGCTGTCCAGCAGGTATTGCTTGGGGTTCCACAGCAGCCAGGCGCAGACCAGGCCGTTGACCAACATTAATAAGGTGGGCAACAACGAGCCCTGATACAGCAGGCGTGTGCGTTCGACCGCCATCTCGGTGGCGTAGTGCTTGCGGATAACCTGCGCGGGCGCCGCCGAAGGGCTGAGCAGGTCGGTGCTGAGGGTCATAGGCAGTGTTCTTATAATGGTGAGCCCGAAACGTGCACGGAGCATACACAAGCCTGCGCGCGGGCCAAACTGCTCTGCGTCATAAAAACCAGCGGATATTTACCCGCAAACCTCGGTGCCAGACAGCTCGGGCAAGGCGGTGCGGGGGCTGCACCCTCTGACCGACCGGTCATCAGCCCCGGCAGAATTATCGACCGTCCAGCATTGGGGTTTGCCCCACTCCCCCGAGGGCCATAGAATGCGCCGATGCGCGATGATCTCTCCCTTTTGCTGAACTCCCTCAACGATGCCCAACGCCAGGCCGTAGCAGCCCCCGTTGGCCGTCAGTTGGTCCTGGCCGGTGCTGGCTCCGGTAAAACCCGAGTGCTGGTGCACCGTATCGCCTGGTTGATCCAGGTCGAGAACGCGTCTCCCCATTCGATCCTGTCGGTGACCTTCACCAACAAGGCCGCTGCCGAGATGCGCCACCGCATCGAGCAGTTGATGGGCATCAGCCCGGCCGGCATGTGGGTGGGCACCTTCCACGGCCTGGCGCACCGCCTGTTGCGGGCGCATTGGCAGGAAGCGGGCCTGGCCCAGACCTTCCAGATCCTCGACAGCGATGACCAGCAACGCCTGGTCAAGCGGGTGATCCGCGAGCTGGGGCTGGACGAACAACGCTGGCCGGCTCGCCAGGCGCAGTGGTTTATCAACGGCCAGAAAGACGAAGGCCTGCGCCCGCAGCATATCCAGGCCAGCGGCGATCTGTTCCTGGCCACCATGCGCAGCATATATGAAGCGTACGAAGCGGCCTGCGCGCGCGCCGGGGTGATCGACTTCTCCGAGCTGCTGCTGCGCGCCCTCGACCTGTGGCGCGACAACCCGGGCCTGTTGGCCCATTACCAGAAGCGCTTCCGGCATATCCTGGTGGACGAGTTCCAGGACACCAACGCCGTGCAATACGCCTGGTTGCGCCTGTTGGCCAAGGGCGGCGGCAGCCTGATGGTGGTGGGCGACGACGACCAGTCGATCTACGGCTGGCGTGGCGCGAAAATCGAGAACATCTACCAGTATTCCGAAGACTTCCCGGACGCGGTGACCATCCGCCTGGAGCAGAACTACCGCTCCACCGCCGGCATCCTCAAGGCCGCCAACGCCTTGATCGCCAACAACACCGGGCGCCTGGGCAAGGAGCTGTGGACCGACGGCGGCGAAGGCGAGGCGATCAACCTGTACGCCGCGTTCAACGAGCACGATGAAGCGCGCTACGTGGTGGAAACCATTGAAAGCGCGCTGAAGACCGGCCTGGCGCGCAGCGATATCGCGATTCTGTACCGCTCCAACGCCCAGTCGCGCGTGTTGGAAGAAGCCTTGCTGCGCGAACGCATCCCGTACCGCATCTATGGTGGCCAGCGCTTCTTCGAGCGCGCCGAAATCAAGAACGCCATGGCCTACCTGCGTTTGCTGGAAGGTCGCGGCAACGATGCGGCGCTGGAGCGGGTGATCAACATCCCGGCGCGTGGCATCGGCGAAAAAACCGTCGAGGCGATCCGCGATCACGCACGCCATGCCGATGTGTCGATGTGGGAAGCCATGCGCTTGCTCGTCGCCAATAAAGGCCTGACCGGTCGCGCGGCCGGGGCGTTGTGGGTGTTTGTCGAGCTGATCGAGAACCTCGCCGCCAAGTGCGCGGAAATGCCCCTGCATTTAATGACGCAGACGGTGATCGAGCAGTCCGGGCTGATTGCCTACCACGAAGCGGAAAAAGGCGAGAAAGGCCAGGCCCGGGTAGAAAACCTTGAGGAACTGGTCAGCGCCGCCCGCGCGTTCGAAAACACCGAGAACGAAGAGGAACTGACCCCGCTCGCCGCCTTCCTCGGCCATGCCTCCCTGGAAGCCGGTGATACCCAGGCCGACGAGCATGAAGACAGCATCCAGCTGATGACCTTGCACAGCGCCAAGGGCCTGGAATTCCCGTATGTGTTCCTGGTGGGCATGGAAGAAGGCCTGTTCCCCCACAAGATGAGCCTGGAAGAACCCGGCCGTCTTGAGGAAGAACGCCGCCTGGCCTATGTGGGCATTACCCGGGCGATGCAGAACCTGGTGATGACCTACGCCGAGACCCGACGCCTGTACGGCAGCGAGACCTACAACAAGGTGTCGCGCTTCGTACGTGAAGTGCCGAAGGGGCTGATCCAGGAAGTACGCCTGTCCAACAGCGTCAGCCGCCCGTTCGGCGGCGGCCAGCAGCAGAGCGCCAGCAGCCTGTTTGCCGGCTCCGAAATTCCGGAAACCCAGTTCAGCCTCGGCCAGCAGGTCAGGCATTCGGTGTTCGGCGAAGGCGTGATCCTCAACTTCGAAGGCGCCGGCGCCCAGGCACGGGTGCAGGTGAACTTCGCCGAAGGCAGCAAGTGGCTGATGATGGGCTACGCGAAGCTCGAAGCCATCTGACACGCCTTCCTGCAGGAGCCGACTTCTGTGGCGAGGGAGCTTGCTCCCTCGCCACAGCGACAACGTGCCCTTGTATTCCGACAAGACGGGCCAATATCTGTAATACGTCCTACAGACCATTCAGATTTCGTCTTACGCAAAAGCCCGAAACATTATGTCGCTAGCCACTGTCACGACACCTGTGCAACATGGCGCGCGTGCAATCCACAAATGGGAATTCCCTTTATGAAACGTTTTCTTAGCATCGCCATGGCGTTGTGCATCGGCCTGACGATGAGCCTCGACGCCAACGCCAAGCGCTTCGGTGGCGGCAAAAGTTCGGGCGCAGCACCGACTCACCAAACCAGCCAGATGGCTCCCTCCGCTGGCGGCATGGGCGGTGCAGCCGCTACCGCAGGCGCGGCCGGTGCTGCTGGCGCTGCTGCCAAGGCCGGCGGTGCTTCGCGCTGGTTGGGCCCTCTGGCCGGCATCGCGGCCGGTGGCCTGCTCGCTTCCATGTTCATGGGCGGCGGCTTCCAGGGCATGCAGATCTTCGACATGCTGATCCTGGCGGTCATCGCCTTTGTGATCTTCCGCTTTATCGCCGCCCGTCGCCGCAAGCAGCAGGAGCACATGGCTCCAGCCGGCGCGCCGATGCAGCGTGAAGTGTTCGAGCAAAAGCCGGCCATGGGTTCGATCTTCGGTGGTTCCGCAGCCCCGGCTGCTGCCCGCCCGGTGATCAACGCTCCGGCGTGGTTCAACGAAGAGCGTTTCGTCGAAGCGGCCCGCAGCCACTTCCAGTCCCTGCAGCAACACTGGGACGCCAACGAAATGGACAAGATCGCCGAGTTCGTGACCCCGCAACTGCTGGAGTTCCTCAAGCGCGAACGCGCTGAGCTGGGCGACGCGTTCCAGTCGACCTACATCGACGACCTGCGCGTACAGCTTGAAGGTGTGGATGACCGCGCCGACAAGACCATCGCCACCCTGACCTTCAGCGGCGTGTCGAAAAACTCGCGCTTTGACCAGGGCGAAGTGTTCAGCGAAAGCTGGAACATGGAACGCCCACAAGGCGAAAACCAGCCTTGGCTGGTGGCCGGTATCCGCCAGAACGGCTGATCACCCGGCGCCTTGAGCGCGCAGTAAACGACCCCGGCGGTGTAGTGAAATACACCGCCGGGGTCTTTTTTTGCCGGTCAGAAATGCTTTGTTGTTTTTACTGGATTAATGAGAAACATTCTCACTATACTCGTGCCCTCTCCCGGTTCTGCCCGAGCATAGGAACGTGCCGCCGTGCTGGAAAAACTCTTCAATCAACATGCATCCGCCCTGCATCGTTACCTGTTGCGGAAGAAATGCACCCCCAGCCTGGCCTCGGACCTGGTGCAGGACACGTTCCTGCGCATCGCCCAGCTGGAGAACATGGAACGCATCCTGTGCGCGCCGTCGTACCTGTTTCGTGTCGCGCACAACCTCATGATCGACCACCATCGGCGCTACGGTGAAAAGCGTTTCGACAGCGACGCCGCCGCCTATTTCGAGACCCTGGTGGACGAAGCCAGCGGCCCGGAAGAGCAAGCGCTCGACGCCCTGGCCCTGGAGCAATTGGAAAGCCTGCTGGAACGCATGCCAGAACGCACCCGCGACATTTTCATGCTGTGCCGGGTGGAAGGCATGACGCACAAAGAGACCGCCCGCTATTTACGGATATCCACAAGCTCTGTACAAAAACACATGGCGATGGCGCTGGCCAAGATTGGCAGGGCGCTTGATCCAGACCAAGAGGGCTAAGCCTTGGGTATCTTGAAAAGCAAGAAGGTAAACAGTCAGAACCGTGAATGCTCCCCCACAAACGACCGACCCGTTGGAGCGCAAAGCTGCCGATTGGGTGATGCGTCATCGACAAGGCCAGCTGTCGGCGCGTGAGCTAGAAGCTTTTCAGCGTTGGCAGGACGCCGACCCCAGACATGCCGCCGCTGCCGGCCGGGCAGACCGTGCCTGGCGCGCCACTGCCTCGCTCAAACGCCACCCCGGCTATGTAAAACCGCAACGCCCGCCACGCAGGCTGTGGACCCGCAGCACCTGCGCCAGCGCCCTCGGTGCCGCCGCGCTGGGCTGCTGGATGCTGCTCGCGCCGCCCTTCTGGCTGCAAGCACTGAACAGCGACTATCACACCGGTTTTGGCGAGGTTCGCCACATTACGCTGGCAGATGGCAGCCAAGTTGAGCTGGGCAGCCACAGTATCCTGAACGTCAGTTATGACGAGCAAACTCGGCTGGTCAGCCTGAGCCAGGGCGAAGCGGTGTTCACTCCGTCGCCTATCAATGATCAGGAGCGCCGACCATTCACCGTGCGCGCCCCCGGCGCCGACATCACTGCACGCGGCACCCGTTATCTGGTCGGTGTCGGCCAGGATCGCGAAGGCTGGGTCGGGGTTTTGCAGCACAAGGTCGAGGTCAACCTGACCCCCGCCCAACGCGATGACGCGGCCGGCTCCGCCCTGCTGGAGCAAGGCAACAGCTTGCGCTTCAGCGCCAAGGCCGGTTTGGTGCCGCTCACCACGCGCCCGGATGAACTGGCCAGTTGGCAGGAAGGTCGCCTGGTGTTCCAACGCGAGCCGCTGGGCGACGCGGTGGCGCGCATCAATCGCTATCGACCGGGGCTGGTCGTGGTCAAGGGCGACACATTGCGCGCCATGCGCATCAGCGCGGTGATGCGCATAGACACTCTCGACGACGCCCTCAAACACCTCGCACAGCAAGCCCACGGGCGCATTCTCGACCTGCCTGGGCTGACGCTGATCTACTGAAAGGCCCCGTTTGCGGGCCTTTTGACATCATGAATATATAAAACCAGATACATAGATCATAACGATCTATCGCGTTTTCGTTGCTGCTGCGTTTCTACTACATGTGAATAACTCTTATTTGCTTTAGTGAGGCCGGTTTTGCAGATGCAACAGAACAACAAGAAGCGCAAGGCAGCAAATCGCACGCGACTGAGCCTGGGCATCCAGCTCGCCGTGTTCGCGCTGGCCGCCGACGCCGCCGCCATCAATCCGGTGCAAACCCGCCCGGTCAACAGCGCTGCACAGGTGCAACCCCAAGGTGGCTACCACGACTTCGACGTACCTGCCCTGTCGCTGGACGAAGGCCTGGTGCTGCTGGCGCGCCAGGCGGGTGTCGAGGTCTACCTGGGCAGCAATGACCTCACCGGCACCTACGGCAACCCGGTCAAGGGCCGACTGTCCCTGGAAGCCGCACTGCAACAACTGCTCGCCAACCAGGCGCTGACCTACAGCCTGGGCAACCAGCCCGAGCGGCCGATCATCCAGGTGCAACCCGCGCCGGGCATGAGCGGCATCCAGCAAGGCGACCTGCACCCGATCTACGTGCATGGCCTGGACGGCAAAGAATCCCGCGACGAAAAGGGCTACAACGACATCTACGATCAGGACGTGTCCTCGGTGTACTCCGGCAAGGAGCAGATCGAACGCTACAAAGGCGCCGCCCCCGCGGACATGTTCAAGGGCATGCTCAACGTCTACAGCGGTGACGGCCGCAACAGCGGCGCGCTGGACCCCAACGTACGCGGCATCCAGGGTCCCGGCCGCGTGCCGCTGACCATCGACGGCACCGAGCAGGCGCTGACGGTGTATCGCGGCTACATGGGCGCCAATAACCGCAACTACATCGACCCCAACCTGATCGGCAGCATCAAGGTGCTCAAGGGGCCGAACCTGGAGCGCAACGTCTATAGCGGCGTGGGCGGCGCGGTGGTTGCCAACACCCTGAACGTGGATGACATCCTCAAGGAAGGCCAGGCATTCGGCGGCGAGCTGAAGATGGAAGGCAGCAACAACTCGGTGTCGCCCAAGTTACCGCATTTGATGACCGGCCAAAGCCCGCCCGCCGATTACCAGTACATCCCGGTGTATTCCTACTACGACCCGTCGCTGTACAAACACCCGCGCACCAGCCGCGACAACAACCTGATCACCGGGGGCGACTCGGCCTATCGCCTGGCCCTCGGCACCCGCCAGGAAAAATTCGAACTGCTTGCCGCCTACGCCTACCGCGAAAAGGGCAACCACTACGCAGGCAAGAACAAATCCGGCTTCTACGCCACCGGCAAACAGATCAACGGCCAGTTCGACTACATCCCCAACCTGGCCAACATCTATAAGCCGGGCGATGAAGTGCCCAACACCTCGAGCAAGATGGAGTCGTGGCTGGCCAAGGCCAAGCTGAAGATCGACGACGACCAATCCCTGGAGTTCGGTTACCGCGACACCGACTCGCTGTATGGCGAAATCATGCCGTCGCGCATCTCGTTCTTCCGCCCGGGCGACCAATTCGATGCCGAATCCAGCGGCGTACCGCAATGGCCCCTGAGCCACGTGCAGAGCAAAGCCTACAACCTGGAATACAACCTCAAGCCCGAGGGCAACCCGTGGGTGGATTTCTATTCCAACCTGTGGGCAACCAATACCCAAAGCGACACCTACACCAGCGGCGGCGTGCCGAATGCAACCAGTATCGCCGACCCCGTATTCCGCAACACTGCCGTAGCGAATGCCCAGCACAACCGCGCGGGCGTGACGGTCAGCAACAAACTCAAATTGGTCGACAGCCTGGACCTGACCCTCGGCGCCAGTTACCAGCATGAGAAGTTGAGCTCCAAAGACAACTATTACGACGCGGCCATCTTCGACACCTTGCGCATGAACCCGCGCGCGGGGCGCAGGGACGAGCGCGAGTACAACTTCAACTTCGATTGGCGGCCGGTGAGTTTTGCCAAGTTCACCGCAGGCGCGCGGTATTCGTCCTATTGGGCGTTTGATGACTATTTAAAGGAAACGCAGGACACAACCGGAGTAACCACACAGTTTGAAGAAAGCGGGCGCACCGTGAGTTACACCACGCGTAAAACGCTCACCGATGCGGAGTGGAATGCCAGTGTTGATCAGAAAATCGCCAGCAACCAAGTGTTCTGGGACATGTTTGGTACTCCCGAAGCGGAGCGCCAGGAAATAATAGACATGATCAAACAGGAAACCCCCCGGATTCAAGACACGCAACACTTGGCGTATTGGGCGAATGATGGCAAGGGGCGTTACGCTCGCGACAACAACCCGTGTATCAACGGTTTGAATGCAGGCGAAAACATTATTGCGTGCAGCGCCTTTGGCAGTAACACAGGTTGTCAAAAAGACGTGAGTGCCAAACATCAAAAAGACAGTGCTTGGGCGCCGAGTTTATCTGCAACCTTTTATACCTCGGAGAATGGTCGGGTGTATCTTCGCTACAGCGAAGCAATCCGTTACCCCAGCATGTTTGAAAGCACACTTGGGTTTTCCTCATCGGTCAATCCGTGGGGCCTGGAGCCGGAGCATGCCTATAACTACGAAGCCGCCTATATACACAACTTGGCCGGCTGGGGTGGCAGTGAGCGCGCCGACATAAAGCTGACATATTACCACAACACTATCAAAAACGTGATTGAGCGCAGCCCGCAACTGCGCTTCAGCAACCTGGAAAAACAGACAACTTCCGGCGTGGAGCTGCAGACGCGCTACGACAATGGCCGCGTTTTTACTGACCTGAGCATTGCCCACGTCCTGAAAAACAAAGTCTGCGACGAAGACTCCGCCGTTGCCATCAGCACCAATGGCAGTACCCCAAACTGCGTGGACGATGGCTTCGTCGGTGGGTATTTGGTGAGCATGTCCCAGCCAGAGTGGTCGGCCAACCTGGGCGCGGGCGCACGCTTCTTCAATCGCAAATTGGAAGTCGGCGGACGGGCCATTTATTACCGCCAGCACGATAGCAAGTTTTATAGCAACTACCCCGACAGCGCGATGGTCAGCTATTACATCAACACGCCGATGTCGTGGGACAACATCGTCACGTATGACGCTTACATCAACTACAAGTTGACCGACGATGCCGCTATCGAATTGACCGGTACAAACTTAAGCAATCTCTATTACATCGACCCGTTGACCCGCTCGGCCATGCCCGCACCGGGTCGTACATTAAAAATCGGCTTTACCACTACGTTCTAACTTACGAGGTGCACCATGGGAGGCTAAGAGAACTTGGCAGATGCTTGACGTGTTGACTTAATTAAAATCACTCAATGGATGATGAAATGAAAACTTTCAACTACACAGTATTGGCAGTGGCTCTTCTTGGTTTGGCTGGCGTTGCTCAAGCAGATACTTCTTCGGGCCAAAGCTATACCGGCACCATCGTTGTGGAAGGTTCCAGCGGCACGGGCTCCACTAACCACCCAGGCTCTGCCGGCCAACCGGCCGTTGGCGTATTGGCATTCTACGGCGGTGCAAAGGTCGGGTTCGCCGGCCTCAAAGGCATGGTCGCTACCGACACCAACGGCGTCACCACCATTACCCCGGCCATGATGCCTGCCTCCCACGCGGCACTGGGCAACTTTGACTTCAAGCAAGTCGCCAGCCAGCAGGTGTACTACGGCGAGTGGTCGCAAAACGGCACTGACAACGACCCAACTCGCGTCGTGTATTACTCCGGCGACAACGCCGGCCGCGTGCTGCCAACCACCAACGTGACCTACGCGGTACAGGGCATCAACAACTACTCCGGGGCTAACGTACTGTCTGGCGAGCTGACCGCATCGTTCGGCAACGCCGCGCCAACCTTGACCGGATCGCTGAGCAACAGCGCGCTGAAGGTTCAAGTCGCCGCCAACATCAATACGGCTAACGCCAGCTTCTCGGGTGCCGCACAAGCACGTAATACCGCGAGTAATGCCCTGCTTTCGAACGGCACTACCCAAGGTAGCTTCTATGGCGCAGGCGCTACCGCATCGCTGGCCGGTATCGCCAAGTTCGAAAACCGCAACTACGACACCGCTTTCGGCGGCGTAGCCAAGTAACAGCGGCTTGAACTGACGTAGCACCACCAAGCAAGTGCCTGGCCTCCAGGCACTTGCTTTTGGCGTTTTGAAGCGATCCCGAGAGCCCGGTAATGCCCCAGCCCTACTGCAAGCGATCCCTCACGTTTCACGTTTTGCCCCTTTCCCTGCTGCTGTTCATGGCCCCGACGGTGTTCGCCGCCGACCAGGACACCAGCCTGCGCCTTAACCAGAGCATCGAGTACCGCGCCAACAAGCAAGAGCGCGAATTGCTCAAGGACGAATTGCCCAGTGACGGCGCCGCGCCGTCGCTGACCATCGACGGCCAGACCTACAGCGTCGGCAACAACCTCGACGAGCTGGGCCGCGCGGTGTACCTGAGTGTCCAGCGCCAGCAATGGCCGAACGCCCGCGACTACCTCAAGCGCTACACCGCCCTGCCCGGCCACGACCCGATGCTCACCGCCTACGCCAACGGCGGCCTGGCCCGTGCCGATGGCGATCTGGACAGCGCCGAACGGTATTACCAGGACCTGCTGGCGATCCAGCCCGACTTTCTGCCCGGGCGCCTGGAACTGGCGCGGGTGCAGTTCGAGAACCGCAAGGACCGCGATTCGAAACACGTCTTCGCACAGATCAGCAGCAGCCTCAGCCCGTCGGACGCCCAGGCCATGGGCCTGGGCAAGACCGTCGACAGCTTTATCCAGGCCCTCGACCACCGCGAAGACTGGCAAGGCTCGTTCGCCATCGGCCCGACCTGGAGCGACAACCTCAACCAGTCGTCTGAAGGCAGCGTGACTTACCGTTATGTCACCGCTGAAGAAACCTACGTGGTCAAGCAATCCCTGCCCAAGGCCGTGTCGGCCCACGGCCAGGATTACGAGGCGACGCTCAACAAACGCGTCGCCATCAGCGGCCATCACGGGCTGTTCGTGCGCTCGCTTTTGTACGGCCAAGCGTACGAAAAAGAGAGCAAGTACAACGAAGCCACCGTGATCAACAACGCCGGCTACAGCTACCACGATGCGCGCAACCAGTACGCCTTCGGGCCGTCGTACGAGTTCAACACCATTGGCGACAACGCCATGTACAGCGCCTGGGGCCTGCGCGGTGAGTGGATTCACACGCTGTCGGCCACGCGCATGTTCAAGCTCGAAGGCGAGTACAAGGACATGACGTACAAACACCAGATCAACAGCAACCTCGACGGCGGTATCAGCTCGGTCTACGCCACCCTGTGGCAGGCATTGCCCCGGCAGTGGACGCTGTTCGGCGGCGTCGACATCACCGAACGCAACGCCCGCGACCGCGTCGCGGCGTACCTGCAAAAAGGGGTGCGCCTGGGCGTCGCCAAGGATTTCGACATCGGCGTGAGCGCCGTGCTGTTCGCCTCGTACCGCAAGCGTCAATACGATGCCTACAGCGCAATCGTCGATGGCCGACGCAATGAAGATGAGCAAGGCTACACCTTCATCCTGCGTGCCCCACGGCTGGCGGTGTACGACGTGGTGCCCAGTCTTACGGTCAAATACAACAAGGTGCAGAGCAACATCGACTGGATTTATTCCTACGACAAAAACAGCATCAGCCTAAAACTGGAGAAACAGTTCTAGTCCGCCGCTGTCACAGGGATTGTGCTTGCGCTGAGATATCTATTTCACGGTTGCACTTATAGCGAGCTACTGTATAAAACGCCCCTATAAACCGCGCCATCAGCAAGAGGATCCCGGCCGTGGAAGAAATCATCGAACAATTGCGTGAAGCCAACGAACCGGTCCCGGTTCCTTTGGAGCTGCCTGACGAAGACCAGCTGGTGGAAATCGAAGAACAACTGTTCATCGACATCCCGTTTGTCTTCCGTGAGTTCCTGCTGACTGTCAGCGACGTGGTCTACGGCAGCCTGGAGCCGGTGACCGTCACCGACCCGCAGTCCCACACCTACCTGCCGGACGTGGCCGCCAACGCCTGGGATGCCGGCGTTGACCGCAGCATGATCCCGATCTGCCAGGACGGCGACGACTACTACTGCGTCGAAGAAGACGGCACCGTGGTGCTGTGGTCCGGCGAAGAAGAGCTGGTCACCGAAGAAACCTGGGAATCGGTGTGGCACTGGGCGCGGGACGTCTGGCTGGAAAGCTGAGCCCTGTGTGCTCTAGTGGCGAGGGAGCTTGCTCCCGCCGGGCTGCAAAGCAGCCCCCTCACTCAGTGCTCCGCCGTATCCTTATGGTTATCCAGCGTCTCCAACAAGGCGACCTGCATCCGCGTATGCACGCGGATGAACCAGCGCCAGAGCACGGCCGCCACCGCCGCCGTGACCACGGCGATCAGCACCAGCAACTTGTTGGTCGGCAGAATACTGGCCGACAAGGCTGCCAATAGCAGGAAGATCACCAGCAGCGACAGGATCGGGATCAGCTCCGCGATCACCCGTCGCACGCGCTGGGTATGGCGCCCGGCCATTTCCGGTTTCACGCTCATCTCCGCCAGCAACATCGACAGCGCCTTGAGCTTGCGATACGCCGCAATCAAGAACGGCAGCGACAACAGCAACGCCCCGCCCCAGATCAATGCCTTTTGCCAGCTTGGATCGCTGATCCAACCTTCCAGGTAGCCGCCGATGCGCTTTGCAAAAAAGCTGCCGGTAAAGAAGATCGCCACCACCAGTGCCAGATTCACCCCCACTTGCAGGATGATCTTGCGGATCATCGACGCCAGCATCGCGCCCTCGCCCTGGGGTTGAATGCTGCGCAGCCATTCGCCATACATGCCGAACACCCGGCTCATGCGCTTGGGCATCACCGCCGCGATCTTCAACGACAACGGGTCGGCGCCACGAATCAGATAAGGCGTGAGCAACGTGGTAATCGCCGAAACGGCCACCGCCACCGGGTACAGGAAGTCGCTGGTCACCTGCAGCGTCATCCCCAGCGCCGCGATGATGAAGGAAAACTCGCCAATCTGTGACAGCCCCATGCCTACCCGCAGTGAGGTGCGGCCATCATTACCGGCGATAAACGCCCCAAGGCCGCAGGACAACATCTTGCCCAGCACCACCGCCACCGTGATCACCGCAATCGGCCAGGCGTATTGCAGCAGGATCTGCGGATCGATCATCAAGCCGATCGCCACAAAGAAGATCGCACTGAACATGTCGCGAACCGGCTCGATCAAGCGCTCGATCTTAATCAACTGCTTGGATTCGGCCATGATCGCGCCGATCAGGAACGCGCCCAGCACCATGCTGTATTCCAGCTTGACCACCAACAGGCAGAAGCCGAAACACAGGCCCAGCACGGTGATCAGCAGCATCTCGTTGCTTTCGAACTTGGCCACGTAGGCCAGCAAACGCGGTACCAGCAAGATGCCGATGACCAGCGCGACGATCATGAACAGCGAGAGCTTGCCGACCGTGGAAAACACCTCGCCGGAGCTGACCGTGCCACTGACGGCGATGCTCGACAGCAAGGCGATGATGCCGATGCCGAGGATGTCTTCGACGATCAGCACACCGAAAATCAGTTGGGCGAAGCGCTGGTTTTTCATCTTCAGGTCGTTGAGCGCCTTGACGATGATGGTGGTGGAGGAGATGGCCAGGATCGCGCCGAGGAACAGCGAGTCCATGGTGTTCCAGTCGAACCACTGGCCGATCTCGTAGCCGATCCAGATCATCAGGATGATCTCCAGGAACGCCGCGATAAACGCCGTGGCGCCGACCTTGAACAGCTTGCGCAGGCTGAACTCCAGGCCCAGGCAGAACATCAGGAAGATCACCCCCAGCTCGGCGAGGGTCTTGATGGTGTCTTCGTCGTGGATCAGGCCGAACGGCGGGGTGTGCGGGCCGATGATAAAGCCGGCGACAATGTAGCCCAGCACCACCGGCTGCTTGAGGCGGTGAAACAGGATGGTGACCACCCCTGCGACCAGCATGATCACGGCCAGGTCCTGGATAAAGCTGATGGCGTGCATGGCGAGGGGCTCCTTGAAGGTACCGGCGCTTTTCCCACTTCCGTACGCGCCTTTGGAAAGTCGCAAAGTGCGGAAGGAAAAGTCTGCCTAAATCGTAAGAAATGCCCTGAGACGGGCTTTTGCAGGTTAACACCGCGACTTCCGGCAGAAAGCCGGTGCAATATATGGAAACAGATCGGCCCAGGCGTGACGGCAAGCCGCCCACCTGCGTCCCGTTATGGATGGCGCAACAAAGATTCCAGCACCCGCAGAGGTGCCCCCCAAACCAATGCCTACAACCGTGAGTGTGCTATGGAACCCGGAAACGCCCAACTGTCGATGACGGTGCTGATGACCCCTGATATGGCCAACTTCTCTGGCAATGTCCACGGCGGCACCCTGCTCAAGTACCTCGACGAAGTGGCCTACGCTTGTGCGAGCCGTTATGCCGGCCGCTACGTAGTGACATTGTCCGTAGACCAAGTGATTTTTCGCGAGCCGATCCATGTCGGCGAGCTGGTGACCTTCCTCGCGTCGGTCAACTACACCGGCAACACCTCGATGGAGGTGGGGATCAAGGTGGTCACCGAAAACATCCGCGAGCGCTCGGTGCGTCACACCAACAGCTGCTTCTTCACCATGGTCGCCGTGGACGACCAGCGCAAGCCGGCCGCCGTACCGCCGTTGCAGCCGCACAACAGCGAAGACAAGCGCCGGTTTGTGCAGGCGCAGCAACGACGGCAGATCCGCCAGGAGCTGGAAAAGCGGTATCAGGAAATCAAGGGCTGAGACACGGCAAAGCTCGAGCTGTAAACCCAATCAAAATGTGGGAGCTGGCTTGCCTGCGATGGCGGTATGTCAGTACCAGATGTGCAAGCTGACACACCGCCATCGCAGGCAAGCCAGCTCCCACATTGGGTTTTGTGTGTTTACAGATCTATCGGCGTGGCTTCAAAGCGCACCCGCGGATGCGCAATCCGATCCTGAGCCCGCACCAGCTCCAGCTCATAACTCGCACACGCCTGGGTTTCCAGCAGCACTTCATGCACCGCCGCTGCGGTGAACTCGAAAGCCGCCACCAGGCTGTCGCCCAGCAGCACCCGCGCCAGGAATAGGCCGGAAGTCAGGTCACCCACCCCCACCGGCTGACGCGGAAACGCCAGCAACGGCCGGCGCAGGTGCCAGCTGCCGTCGTGGGTCACCAGCAGCATCTCGAAACCTTCCGGCAACTTGCCCGGATAATCCAAATGTTTAACCAGCACTGCCTTCGGCCCGCGCGCCAACAAGGCCTTGGCCATGGCCAGGCAATCGAACAGCGACTGCGGCTTGCGCCCGGCAAAGCTGTCCAGCTCCAGCTGGTTGGGGCACAGGAAGTCAGCCATGGCCGCCGCTTCGTCCAGCAGGAAATCGCTGACTTCCTGCGGCACGATGCAGCCCTTTTCCGGGTGACCCATGACCGGGTCGCAGAGGTACAGGGCCTTGGGGTTGATCGCCTTGATGCGCGCCACCCCGGTCAGGATCGCCCTGCCCTGATCGGCACTGCCCAGGTAGCCGGACAGCACCGCATCGCAGTTGCCCAACTCGCCAATCGCCGCAATGCCTTCCACCAGCGCCGGAATCTGCTGCGGCGCCAACACTTCGCCGGCCCACTGGCCATACTGGGTGTGGTTGGAGAACTGCACCGTGTTCAGCGGCCAGACGTTCACCCCGACGCGCTGCATGGGGAACACGGCGGCGCTGTTTCCGGCGTGGCCAAAGACCACATGAGACTGGATCGCAAGCAGATGAGGTGTGCGTTTCATGCAGGGAATGTCCGTAAAGCCATTGAGATTCTGGCCGCGCAGTATGCGACTAAACGCAGCCTGTACGACAGACCGGCGACACAGTTAAGCTGCTCTCACTTTGTTGGAGTTTTTCGCATGCTGACCCTGGGAAATATCTTCGTGTTGATGCTGCTGGCGACCGGCGCCGCCTGGGTGTGGCACAACCACGGCCTGCGCGAGCGCGCGCTGGAGCGGGTCAAGCAGCATTGCGCCAAGCTCGACATCGAACTGCTCGACGGCGCCGTGGCGCTCAAGCGCATCGGGTTTGTGAAGGATGCCAAGGGCCGCCGGCGCCTGGCACGCATCTACAATTTCGAGTTCACCGTGACCGGCGAAAGCCGTCATCCGGGGACCATCACCCAATTCGGCGCCCACAGCGCGCAGATCGAACTGGCGCCCTACCCGTTCGAGATCAAGACGCCGCTGCCCAGCGCCGACGTGATCGAGCTGAGCCAATGGCGCCAGGACCACGCCAGCAAGAACCGTCACTGACGACAGGCGGCCAGCGCGGCCTGTAGCGCCGCCACGTCCTGTGGCGCGCTGAAGATCAATTCGATACGTGAATCGCGGCGCCATTCGCTGGGTTGCCAGGTGAGCGGGCTGCTATCCACCGCGTTGGCGCTGAGCCAGCCTTCGCCGCTGTGGATAACCAGTTTGGCGCGGCGCCATTCAAGGCCTGTGAGCCACTGATGCAGGCGCTCGGCGTTAAATCGCTGGCTCGGGTGCCAGCGCCAACCGATGCTCCAGCCGCCTTCCTGGGCCTGACTCAGGCAGATAGGCAGCGCGGGGTCGCTCCAGATCGCCGGCATTTGCGCCAACCCTTTGGGCACGTCGAAGTTATCCACTGCCCCGTACCCTTGGGCATTCAAGCCTGGCAACTGTTTGAGGGGCATGTGCGCCTGGCGCGTCCAGTAGAGCGGGCAATCGGGTAACTGCCGTTCGATGGCCTGGCGTTGTGCGGCATCCAGCCCTTCATCCTTGTTCAACACCAACAACCCCGCACTGGCCAGCGCTTCTTGTTGCGCCTGCGGCAAGGGTTTACCGGCCGCCAGGGCCTGGGCATCCAGTACCAGTACGCACGGCTGAACTGCCAGCACGGCCTGCCACGGCGCCGCCTTGAGTTGCTTGAGCAACTGCGCGGGATGGCCCAGCCCCGACGGTTCGATAAACAGCCGATCCGGCTTGGCCTTACGCAGCAAACGGCCCAGGCCGACCTGGAACGGTGCGCCATTCACACAGCACAAGCAGCCGCCGGCGACTTCGCCCAAGGCAATGCCGTCGTCGTCCAGGGTCAGTAGCGCGGCGTCCAGGCCAATCTGCCCAAACTCATTGATCAGCACGGCCCAACGTTCGTTGGCCGGGCGTTGGGCGAGCAGGTGCTTGATCAGGCTGGTCTTGCCGGCGCCCAGGGGACCGGCAATCACGTGAGTGGGAATGTTCTGCAACATGGAAGGCATCATTCAGGCCGTGTAGAGGGTTTGATCCTACGCGGTTATGCGAGCCAATCCAGCGTCAGGATCAAGCGGCGCTCGTCCGCTTTTAATGCCGGTGAACGATGGATCAGGCCATGGCCTTCGTTACCGTGCCATTTAGTGCCCTTGAGCAGCGCGACTTCGCCGCAGTGGATCTGCTCGATGCGCTCGCTCGGTTCGGCATCGGCCTGACTCAGCTGGCGACGATCCATCACCCCTTCGCGCAACCACTGGCTGCCAATGCCGGCGTAGGTGGTGATCAACCGCACCGGCACGTGATCGACGTGAAAACGCGGGCACATGGCCTTGTCCAACAGGCGCAAGCGCACGCCAATGCGCTTGGCGCCCAGCAGGCAGGCGAATGCGCTGACCAGCCACGAGACATCGGCGATAAAGCCCTCATAGCCTTCAAGATCACGGCAACTGGACGCCAGGTCCTGCAAATTCGGCACTGCATCTTCGCTGTCGAGTTCGACCACCATGGAATCGGCCAACGGCTCGTTGAGCGATACGAGCAAGGCGCCGAACTCGGCGATGTGCAGGGGCAATTGGCGCTGCCACAGCGCCAGGTTCACGCCGTCTTCGAGGATATCGGACAGGGCCAACGGGGTTTCCCCGCGGGTCTGGCGAATCACGGGACGCAGGGGGATTACCGGGGCGAGCATCAGGCAGCTGCCTCCTCATACCAAGGGCCAAAAGGATCGGCCAGCAAGCGCCAACCTTCGACGCCCAGGGCCATTTCTTCATCGTTGAGCAGGCAGGCGTCCAGTTCGGCGCGCATGGCGGCGAAGTCGATGTTCTGCCCGATAAACACCAGTTCCTGGCGGCAATCGCCGGTGCTCAGTTGCCAGTTGCCCATGATCGCCGCGACGTTTTCTTCGTCCTGCGGCCACTGGCTTTTGGGCACGAAGCGCCACCAGCGTCCGGCAAAACCATGGCGCATCAGGCCACCCGCCTGGGACCAACTGCCGGCGTCCTGGTGCTTGCTGGCCAGCCAGAAAAAGCCCTTGGAGCGCAGCAGTTTGCCGTTGACCCAAGGGCGGTCGATGAAGTCAAAAAAACGCTGCGGATGGAACGGCCGGCGCGCGCGGTAAGCGGTGGAGGCGATGCCGTACTCTTCGGTTTCCGGCACATGTTCGCCGCGCAATTCCTGCAACCAGCCCGGAGCCTGGGCCGCACGCTCGAAGTCGAAGCGCCCGGTATTGAGGATCTTGTGCAGCGGCACTTCGCCCATGACCATCGGGATGATTTCGGCCTGGGCGTTGAGGCGTTCGAGGATCGCCATCAGCTCTTCGCGTTCGCGGCTGCTGATCAGGTCGATCTTGCTGATCAGGATCACGTCGGCGAATTCGATCTGTTCAATCAGCAGGTCGGTGATCGAGCGCTCATCTTCTTCGCCGAGGGTTTCGCCGCGGGAAGCGAGGCTTTCGGCGGCCTGGTAGTCGAGCAGGAAGTTCATGCCATCGACCACGGTGACCATGGTGTCCAGGCGGGCGATATCAGCCAGGCTTTGCTCGTTTTCATCGCGAAAGGTGAAGGTTTCCGCCACCGGCAATGGCTCGGAAATGCCGGTGGACTCGATCAGCAGGTAATCGAAACGACCTTCCTTGGCGAGTTTTCCCACTTCCAGCAGCAAGTCTTCACGCAAGGTGCAGCAGATGCAGCCGTTGCTCATCTCCACCAGCTTTTCTTCGGCGCGGTTGAGGGTGACGTCGCGCTGGACTTCGCTGCCGTCGATGTTGATTTCGCTCATATCGTTGACGATCACCGCCACCCGCAGGTTTTCGCGGTTGCGCAGGACGTAGTTGAGCAGCGTGCTTTTACCGGCGCCGAGAAAGCCGGACAACACAGTAACGGGGAGACGATTGGGCATCAGGTATTCCTCATCAGGTGGCCGGTCAAATCGCCCGTTTATGGCGTTCGCGCAGCTCTTCACGTTCTTTGGCTTCGATACACAGGGTGGCGGTAGGACGCAGCAACAAGCGCTGTAGGCCGATGGGCTCGCCGGTTTCACGGCACCAGCCGTATTCGCCACGGGCGAGCAGTTCGAAGGCGTCGTCGATCTTGTCCAGCAGCTTCTTTTCGCGCTCCAGCAGGCGCAGCTGCCATTGCCGTTGTTCTTCGGCGCTGCCGACATCGGCGGGGTCGCTGTTGGGCTCTTGCTCGCGCAGCAACTGGAACTCGGCGTCGATGCGCGCTTGCAGCTCATTGCGCTGGGCCAACAGCAGTTCGCGGAAGAAGCCTTGCTGGGCTTCGTTCATGTAGTCGGCGGGCGGTTGGGCCAGCAGGTCTTGTCTAGTCATGGGGAGCGGGTCACGGGTCAGGCTGTGCTTTTATGTTATAGTATAACAATACAAATAAGATCCCAATCCCCCTTGCTCGCCACGACGAAGGGCGCAATGCTTGAGCACTTTCCAGCCTTGAGAAACCTTATGAAATACCTGGCGTGCGCCCTGTTATTGGCCGTGGCAGGCCCGGCCTGCGCCCAAGTGCCGAGCCTGCTGGCGAAGTGCACGCGCAGCGCCAACCTGCTGGCCTGCGTGGACCCGCAAGGCAATGCCTACAGCGTGGCGACGGTCGGCAGCACCACGTATTTGCGCGGTTTCGAGGTGCTCGGCAAACGCCGCTGGGCACAGACCAACAGCCGTTATGGGCAACTCACGTTCTTTACCGGGCTGGCCTCGGACGGTGAGGCGTGGGTGGGTTACACGCGGCGTGTGGGCTGGACCACGATCAACCGGTTTTCCAGTTCCGGTGGTTCCAGCGCCAAGTTCACCTGCAGCCGGATCACCGGCTGTTAGACCTGGCCGGCCTTCTGTTCCTGGGCCCAGGCCATGTAGCTGTTCATTGGTGGATTCTTCTGGAAATACTTCTTCAACCCGTCGAACAAACCATCCGCGACCGCCTGTTGATGACGCGCCGTGACCAGACGCTCAGCGTCGCGGGTATTGGAGATAAACCCGGTCTCCACCAGGATCGACGGCACGTCCGGTGACTTGAGCACCGCGAATCCAGCCTGCTCCACGCGCTTCTGATGCAGGGTGGTGATGCCTTCCAGGCTGCCCAGGATCGAGCTGCCCAGTTGCAGGCTGGAGGCGATGGTGGCGTTCATCGACATATCCAGAATCACCCCCGCCAACATCGGGTCCTTGTCCTTGAGATTGAGCAGCGTGGTGGCGCCCAGCAAATCCGCACCGTTCTCACGCTGCGCCATGAAGCGCGCCGTAGCCGACGTCGCGCCCCCTTCCGACAACGCATACACCGACGCTCCCGACGCGGTCAGCCGTGGCGCAGCATCCGCATGCACCGAGATGAACATATCGGCCTTGTGCTGACGGGCGATATCCACGCGTTTGCGCAGCGGCACGAAGAAGTCATCGTTGCGCACCAACTTCACGTCAAAGCCCTTCTCACGCTTCAAACGCTTGGCCAGCAACTGGGCGATGGACAGCACCACGTCTTTTTCGCGCTGGCCTTTGGAGCCGATGGCACCCGGGTCTTTACCGCCGTGGCCGGGGTCGACCACCACGATGATGTCGCGCTTGGGGTGCGCCTTGTCCGTGATGGGCGCGGGCTCAGCGGCGATTTGCCGAGGCGCTAGGGTGCTGCTGGTCAAGTCCAGCACCAGGCGGTGACCTTGGCCATCCTGCGGCGGCAGCAGAAAGCTGTTGAGCTGCATCGGCGCGGCCAGGTCCAGCACGATGCGCGTGTCCGCCTTGCCGAAATGCCCCGAGCGGATCGACGTGATGCCGCTGTTCTTCAAGGCCAACTGCGAAAAATCACCACTGAGCCCGGCGCCGCTCAGGTCGATGATCAAGCGTTCCGGCGAAGTCAGGGAAAAGGTCTTGTACTGCACCGGCCCGCTGAGGTCGAACACCAAGCGCAGCTTGTCCGCCGAGCGCCACAGGCGCGCATTGCTGATCTGCGTGGCGTGGGCGGCAAACGGCAAGGTGAACAACGGGCTGACCAGGAGCAGGTTGAGGAGCTGACGTCTGTGCATGACAAATACCGCAGATAAAGGAGCGTCCGTACTCGACAGGGCTGAAAAAAGGCTGGAGCAGAATATTCATCGTCGATGTTATTGTTATACTATAACATGTCTAATTATTACCAACGATGGACCTGCTTATGAATGCGCTGACTCTGCCGGATATCGCCGCGCAGGCTTCACGCCAAGCCTTGCCACTTGACTGGGTGGGCATGTGCGGCATCGCCCTGCCGATCCTGATCGACGGCCAACGCCTCAGCGCCCGCGCCGATGCCGGCGTCAGCCTGGACGACGGTGAAGCCCGTGGCATTCATATGTCACGCCTGTACCTGGCGCTGGAAATGCTTGAGCAACAGCCGCTTACGCCTGCACTTCTGCGTAATGTACTGCAGCGTTTCCTCGACACACATGAAGGTTTATCTAAGAACGCCTACCTGCGCATCCACACCGATTTGCTGCTCAAACGCCCGGCGTTGATCAGCCCTTTGGCTGGCTGGAAGGCCTACCCGGTGAGCCTCGAAGCGCGCCTGGAAAACCAGATGTTCCACGTGGAACTAAAAATTGACGTTACCTACTCATCAACCTGCCCTTGCTCCGCCGCCCTCGCCAGGCAGTTGATTCAGCAGCAATTTCTCGACGACTTCAGCAATACGCCGCTCAAGCACGAAGACGTCCTCAACTGGCTGGGCAGCGCCAACGGCATCATCGCCACGCCCCACAGCCAGCGCAGCACTGCGCAGTTAAATATCCAATTGCAAGGCTCAGACCTGGCGCTGACTGAGTTGATCGACCACGCCGAAGCGGCCCTCGGCAC
Source organism: Pseudomonas sp. FP453 (assembly GCF_030687495.1). Lineage (NCBI taxonomy): Bacteria > Pseudomonadati > Pseudomonadota > Gammaproteobacteria > Pseudomonadales > Pseudomonadaceae > Pseudomonas > Pseudomonas sp. FP453. Next base: position 6,205,147 of record NZ_CP117435.1, read on the forward strand.
CGCCGTACAAACCGCCGTAAAACGTGCGGACGAACAAGCCTTCGCCCTGGCCAACGGGCAGAACCTGATGTTCTGCGAAGACGCCGCCCGCCGCCTGAACCTCGCCTTGAAACGCTCGGATGCCGTCAAAGCCTTCCACCTGAAAGTGATCCACGCCGAAAGCCTGCACGCGCACGATGCCGTGGCTGAAAGTCGCTGGACGAGACACCCTGCATGATCACCTGCACCGCATTACGCTGGGGCGCGCCAGGCCAACCGCTGACCCCCGCCCTCGATCTCACCCTGCAACAAGGCAGCCTCACCGGCATCATCGGCGCCAACGGCACCGGCAAAAGCAGCCTGCTCAAAGTCATCGCCGGCCTGCAAAAGCCGCTGGCGGGCAAAGTGCGCGTGGACGTCTCACGGCGTGGCGGCCTGTCGTTCCTGCCCCAGCAACAGCACCTCGACCGCCAGTTCCCCATCAGCCTGCAAGAACTGGTCGCCGCTGGCTTCTGGGGCACGAAACTCTCGCCGCAACAACGCAGCCAGCGCCTGGAAGCGGTCCTGGAAGACTGGTGCCTCAGCGGCCTGCAACATCGCCCGTTGATGGCCTTGTCTGGCGGCGAACTGCAACGCGCCCTGCTCGCCCGCATGAGCCTGGCCGAAGCACCGGTGTTGCTGCTCGACGAACCTCACGCCGCCCTCGACGAAGACGGCCAGGCGCTGTGCTGGAAACACATCCACGCCTGGCATGACGCCGGCCGCACACTGATCGTGGTCTGTCACGACCTCGCCTCGGTGCGCCAGCACACCCAACAAGTCGTGCAGATCAAAAGCACTGGCTGCGTGTTCGGCAACAGCAAAGAGCTGATCCGCCCACAAGCCCAAATGCAGGTGGCCTGATGCACTTCGCCGCCCACCTGTGGATGCCGTTCGTTGATTTTGTCTTCATGCGCCGCGCACTGATCGGCGGGCTCGTTCTGGCATGCAGCACCGCGCCCCTCGGCGTGTTCCTGATCCTGCGCCGCATGAGCCTGATCGGTGACGCCGTGGCCCACGGCATCCTGCCCGGCGCCGCCCTCGGCTTCTGGTTTGCCGGCCTCAGCCTGCCCGCGCTGACCATCGGCGGCCTCGGCGCCGGCCTGAGCATGGCCGGCCTGTCCGCGTGGATCACCCGCCGCACCGGCCTGCGCGAAGACGCCAGCCTCGCCGCTATCTACCCGATCTCCCTCGCCGCTGGCGTGCTGATCCTCGGCCTCGCCGGCAAGCGCCTGGACCTGCTGCACCTGCTGTTTGGCTCAGCCCTGGCGGTGGACGAAACCACCCTCACCGGCATGCTCTGGGTCACTGGGTTCAGCCTGATCGCCATGGCGCTGATCTACAAACCGCTGCTGCTGGACACCCTCGACCCGCTGTTCCTGCAAACGGTCAGCCGCCTCGGCCCGCTGGCGCATGGGTTGTTCCTGACGCTGGTGGTGCTGAACCTGGTGATCGGCTTCCAGGCCATCGGCGCCCTGATGGTGGTAGGCCTGATGATGTTGCCGGCCATCGCTTCACGTTTCTGGAGCCGGCGCCTGCCGGTGTTGATCGCGGTATCGGCGGTGCTGGGATGCCTGTCGGTATGGCTGGGCTTGTTGCTGTCGTTCTACTACTCGTTGCCCAGCGGCCCGGCCATCGTGCTGGTGGCGGGCGCCGGGTATTTGCTGTCCGTGGTCTTCGGTCCGGTGCACGGCTTGCTGCGCCGCCCGCCTTTGCTGTCATCCCAATGAGGTGTTTCCCGATGCGTGCTCTACTCGTGCTGTTCAGCCTACTGCTGCCGCTGTCGATGGCCCAGGCGGCCGACAAACTCCAGGTGGTCACCAGCTTCAGTATTCTCGATGACATCACCCACCAGATCGGTGGCGAGCACATCCAGATCAGCAACATGGTCGGCCCGGACGCCGATGCCCACACCTACGAGCCCACCCCGGACGACGCCAAGGCCCTGCTCAAGGCCCGGGTCATTATCAAGAATGGCCTGGGCTTCGAGCCGTGGCTGGACCGCCTGGTGACCAGCACCGAAACCAAAGCCACCGTAGTGACCGCCAGCAAAGGCGTGATTTCCCACACCATGGACGAGGACGGCGAAACCATCCCCGACCCGCACGCCTGGCACAACCTGGCCAATGCCGAAATCTATGTGAACAACATCACCAAGGCCCTGATCGCCGCCGACCCGGCCAACAAAGCCGATTACCAGCGCAACAGCCAAACCTACCTGAAGGACATCTACCGCCTGCTGGCCGAAGCCAAGGCCAAGTTCGGCGCACTGCCGCCGGGCAACCGCCGCATCGTCACCTCCCATGACGCCTTTGGTTACCTGGGCCAGGCTTACGGGATCGAGTTCCTCGCGCCCCAGGGTTTGTCCACCGAACGTGAACCGTCTGCCGCCGAAGTCGCCGCGCTGATCACGCAGATCCGCAAAGACAAGGTCAAGGCCGTGTTCATGGAAAACATCAAGGATTCGCGCCTGCTCAAGCAGATCGCTGACGAAAGCGGCGCGCAGATCGGCGGCACGCTGTACTCCGACGCCCTCGCCGCCGAAGGCCCGGCGAGCACCTTTACCGGGCTGTTCGAATACAACCTCAACACCCTGTGCGCGGCCCTGGCCAAGCCATGAGCCTGAGCATGCTCGACCTGGAAGGGGCTGCCCTGGGCAGCCGCTTCCCCCTCGAAGCCGTGCTCGATGCCCTGCCGTGGAACAGCGCTGGCCTGATCGCCGCCATCGCCCAACAGCATGGCAGCGGCGAGGTGCTGATGCTGGCCTGGATGAACCGCCAGGCCCTTAACGAAACCCTCGCCACCGGCCACGTCTGCTACTGGTCGCGCTCGCGCCAGCGGCTGTGGCGCAAGGGCGAAAGCTCCGGCCACTGGCAGCAACTGGTGGAAGCGCGCCTGGATTGCGACGGCGACGCCGTGCTGCTGATCGTCGATCAGCAAGGCCCCGCCTGCCACACCGGTCGGCCCACCTGCTTCTACAACGCCATCGATGGCGACCACGTCCACATCATTACGGAAGCCTCAGCATGATCCGCAAGAACCCTTCCGGCGATCTGCCAGTGATTGCCGAATCGGCCTACGTCGATAAAACCGCAATCATCTGCGGCAAGGTGATCATCGGCGAGAACGTCTTCGTCGGCCCCTACGCCGTGATCCGCGCCGACGAAGTCGACGCCAGCGGCGCCATGGACCCGATCACCATCGGCGCCAACTCCAATATCCAGGACGGCGTGGTCATCCACTCCAAATCCGGCGCCGCGGTGACCATCGGCGAGTTCACCTCCATCGCCCACCGCTCCATCGTCCACGGCCCCTGCACCGTCGGCGACCGTGTGTTTATCGGCTTCAACAGCGTGCTGTTCAACTGCGCCGTGGGCGACGGCTGCGTGGTGCGCCACAACTCGGTGGTGGACGGGCGCGACTTGCCCGCCGCGTTCTACGTGCCCTCCACCACCCGCATCGGGCCCAACACCGACCTGTCGCAATTCCCACCAGTGAGCGTCAGCGCCTCGGAGTTTTCCGAAGACGTGGCGCGCACCAACGTCGATCTGGTGCGCGGCTACAAAGCCCTGCAAAACGAGTTCTGAACCATGAGCCGCCTGCTGATCCGCAATGCCCGCCTGGTGAATGAAGGCCAGGAATTCGACGCCGATGTGCTGGTCGCCAATGGCCGCATCGAGAAGATCGCCAGCAGCATCGAAGGTTGCAACGCGCCCGTGGCCATCGACGCCCAGGGCCAGTGGCTGCTGCCGGGCATGATCGATGACCAGGTGCATTTTCGAGAACCCGGCGCGCCAGACAAAGGCAGCTTCTACAGCGAATCCCGTGCGGCGGTGGCCGGCGGCATCACCAGTTTCATGGACATGCCCAACACCAACCCCGCCACCCTCGACCTCGAAGCGCTGGCCGATAAAAAGCGCCGTGCCGCGCTGCACTCGGTGGCCAACTACGGCTTTCATTTTGGTGTGAGCAACGACAACCTCGACATCGTCGCGGCCCTCGACCCGCGTGAAGTGGCCGGGGTCAAAGTGTTCATGGGCGCCTCCACCGGCAATATGCTGGTGGACGACCCGCGCATCCTCGAGCGCCTGTTTGCCGAAGTGCCGACCATCCTGCTAGCCCATTGCGAGCACACGCCGAGCATCCAGGCCAACGAACTGCGCCTGCGCGAGCGCTTCGGCGAACACATCCCCGCCGTCGCCCACCCGCTGATCCGCGATGCCGAGGCGTGTTATCGCTCGTCCTCCTTTGCGGTGGAATTGGCAAAGCGCCACGGCACCCGCCTGCACGTACTGCACCTGACCAGCGCCCGCGAACTGGCGCTGTTCGAAGACAAACCGCTGTCAGAAAAACGCATCACCGCTGAAGTCTGCCTGCACCACCTGCTGTTCGACGACCGCGACTATCACCGCCTCGGCCACCAGATCAAATGCAACCCGGCGATCAAGACCCGCGCCGACCGCGACGCCCTGCGCCTGGCCTTGTTGAGTGATCGTCTGGATGTGATCGGCAGTGATCATGCGCCGCATACCTGGGCGCAAAAACAGTTGGAGTATCGGCAAGCGCCGGCGGGTTTGCCGCTGGTGCAGCACGCGCTGCCGGCGTTATTGGAGTTGGTGGCCGACGGGCATTTGCCCCTGGCCACCCTGGTGGCGAAGACCAGTCACCGCGTGGCGGACCTGTTTGCCATTCCTGATCGCGGCTATGTGCGTGAAGGCTATTGGGCCGACCTGGTGCTGATCCAGCCCGAACCGCAAGGCAAACCGGTGAGCAGCCAACCGATCCTCGGCCGCTGCGGCTGGACGCCCTTCGCCGAGCGTAGCTTCCGCCACAGCGTCAGCACCACGCTGGTATCCGGCCACCTGGCGTGGCACAACGGCCAGGTGGTCAACAGCTGCCAGGGTTTGCCCCTTCACTTTCTGCGTTAGGCGCGGGGTTTGACCGTGCCGCAATCGGTGCCCAGCCATTGGGCGTGGGTGTCCAGGCTGCCCTTCTGCTGAATGCCGGTGGCATTGAAGGTGCCGTTGACGCTGGTGCTGAATTCCTTCTGGCTCTGGAAAGTGGCGACACCGGTGCCTTGGGCTTTCGGGCAGCTGAAACGGAATTTCCACTGGTTGCCGGTCTTGTCGGTCACTTCCTGTTTGCAGCCCGATTGCGGGTCGGTCAGGGGGATAGAGTCAGAAGCGACCTGCGCCGGGGTGAGGCACACCTGCACGCCTTTACCGGCCATGGTGATGCCCTGTTTTTCCAGCATGGCGCGCTGTTCGGGGGTCATCTGTTGCTTGAGCTGGCCGAGGATCAGCGACAAATCCGGCAGGTCCTGGTTATCCACTTTCATGTTGCTGGTGGTCAATTCCCACAAGCCCGGCGCCAGCATCTGCGCCTGTGCTGCGACGGGCAGCGCCAAACCAGTGACCATGGCCAAACAGAGCAGACGTGCATTCATCGGGTAACTCCTGGGTAATTGTGGGCGTTAGACGCCGCAAAGCCGCCAGTGTTGCACGGCAAATAAAATAGCGACATTCGGCACCAGACATGGTCTGTTAGGCATTGGATTGTCTGGAGTCTCGTCGTCCATGGATTTCTTTGGCCCGCACCTGCTCGCCTACTTCATCGCCACGCTGCACTTTCTCGGCACGCTCGCCGCGATCCACGCGGTGCTGACCGTCAGGACCGCCCAAGGCTCGATCGCCTGGGCCCTGTCGCTGATGTTCATGCCCTACCTCACGCTCATCCCCTACCTGATCTTTGGCCGCAGCACCTTTGACGCCTACATCCAGGCGCGGCGCCAGGCCAACCAGGAAATGCACACCGCCATCACCGAGCTGAACTGGCGCCCGTGGGTCGAAGAAGCCCTCGCCGCGCGCAACTCCAGCGCCTACGCCTCGCTGCGCGCCATGCCCAAGCTGGGGCGCATGCCATGCCTGGCCAACAACGAAGTGCGCTTGTTGATCAATGGCGACGCCACCTTCAGCGCGATCTTCGCGGCGATTCGCAACGCCAAGACTGCGGTGCTGTTCCAGTTTTTCATCATCCATGACGACGAGCTTGGCAGGCAGTTGCACACCCTACTGCAGGAAAAAGCCGCCCAAGGTGTCAGCATTTACGTGCTGTACGACCGCATTGGCAGCCATGCCCTGCCTCACCGTTACGTGCAATCCCTGCGTGACGCCGGGGTGCAGGTCAAGGCATTCGCGACGCGCAGTGGCTGGCTCAACCGTTTCCAGGTCAACTTCCGCAACCACCGCAAGATCGTCGTGGTGGACGGCGTTACCGGGTTTGTCGGCGGGCACAACGTCGGCGATGAATACCTCGGCAAAAAACCGCCGCTGGCGCCGTGGCGCGACACCCATGTGCAGGTCACCGGCCCGGTGGTGGCGTGCCTGCAAGAGTCGTTTGCCGAGGACTGGTTCTGGGCGGCGCGGGAGCTGCCGCCGCTGATCCTGCCGGACGCCTACCCCGACGACGGCGTGCTCTGCCAACTGCTCGCCAGCGGCCCGGCCGACCCGTATGAAACCTGCTCGCTGTTCTTCGTCGAAGCCATCCACGCGGCGACTGAACGCGTATGGATCACCAGCCCGTATTTCATCCCCGACGAAGCCGTGTTCGCCGCCCTGCGCCTGGCCGTATTGCGCGGCGTTGACGTGCGCCTGCTGCTGCCGTCGCGCCCCGACCACCGCATCGTCTACGCGGCCTCCAGCCTGTATGCGATCGAAGCCGTGCGCGCCGGCGTGCGTGTGTTCCGCTATACGCCAGGCTTTTTGCATCAAAAGGTGGTGTTGGTGGACAGCGAAATCAGCGCCATCGGCAGTGCGAATATGGACAACCGTTCGTTCCGGCTGAATTTTGAAGTGATGTTGCTGACGGTGGATGAAGCCTTCGCCCACGAGGTGGAACAGATGCTGCTGGATGACTTTGCCCTGGCCCATGAAGTCAGCCAGGAAGAAAGCCGCGAGACCCGGCGCCTGCAACAGCTGGGCATGCGGGTGGCGCGCTTGATCTCACCCATCCTCTAACCAACAACACGGTAAAAAACTGTGGGAGCTGGCTTGCCTGCGATAGCGGTGCATCAGCCAGCTCATCTGGTTCTGATACACCGCTATCGCAGGCAAGCCAGCTCCCACATTTTTAGATCTTTGGTGCTGCTGATTCAGCGGTAGATATCCTCCCGGGTCCACGGCAGCTCATGGCTACCATCCCCATGGGGCTTCACCGCCAGAATCTGATGCAAATTGATCCACCCCCGCGCAAACGCATACGCACACCCCGCCAGGTACAACCGCCAGATCCGCAACGCCTGCTCCGGCACCATCTTCGCCGCCGCTTCCAGGTTGTCCTCCAGGCGCTCGCTCCAATGGTCCAGCGTGCGTGCGTAATGCAGGCGCAGGCTTTCGACATCGACCACTTCCAGCCCGACTTCGCTGAGCTCGGCAGTCATCATCGCCAAATGCGGCAACTCGCCGTTGGGAAACACGTAGCGCTCGATAAAGTCACCGGCACCCCGGCCAACGGGGCGGCCGTCGGTGTGCTTGGCGGTGATACCGTGGTTCATCACCAGGCCGCCTTCACGCACCGCGCCAAACAGGGTCTGGCAATACTGCGCCAGGTTGGCGTGGCCGACGTGTTCGAACATGCCCACACTCACCACTTTGTCGAAACGGCCGTCTTGCGGCAGGTCGCGGTAGTCGAGCAATTGCAGGTCCACCTGGTCGTCCAAACCTTCGGCTTTCACCCGCTCGCGAGCCAGGGCCAACTGTTCTTTGCTCAGGGTGATGCCAAACACCTTGACCCCAAACTCCCGCGCGGCAAACCGGGCGAGCCCACCCCAGCCACAGCCGACGTCGAGCAAATACTCGCCCGGCTGCAAGCGCAACTTGCGGCACAGGTGGCGGAATTTGTCTTGTTGAGCCTGGTCGATGGATTCGCTGCCGGTTTCGAAGTAACCGCAGGAGTACGCCATGTCCTGGTCCAGCCACAGCTGGTAGAACTCGTTGGACAGGTCGTAGTGGTAGGAAATGGCCGCCGCGTCTGTGGCCTTATCGTGGATCGAGCGCACCGGACGCGTTTCTTCGTCGTCCTCCACCAGGGCATGACTCAACTCGTCGCATACCCGGATCACTTCGCTGATGGAGCCTTCCAGCTCCAGTTTGCCCTCGATAAAGGCCTCGCCCAGTGAATTGAGCGTCGGATGGGTCAGCTGAGGCACGACCGTGGGGTCCTTCACCACGATGGTCACACTGGGCTCGGGGCCCAAGTTGAATTCATGGCCATCCCAGAGTCGAAGACGCAGCGGCAGCTGAAGATTCTGTAAGGCCGGTGGAAGTTGCGCGAGCATGAGTAGTCCCCCCTTGTTTCAGACGTCTGAAAAGAGGGTAGACCATCCCGAGACAAGTAGGAGGCTATCGATCTGATAGCTCATCGCTATGGCCGCGGCGCTCAAGCAACCCCTCTTCGATCCACTGTTTCAACCATGTAACGGCCTGCAGCGGTGCGCCCTCTGCATACGTGATTGCCAAGTGCTCGCACAGTTCTGAAAAGCTCCAGCCAGTGGCCACCATGCCTGCCAGGGCGCAGGCTTCCTTGGGTTCCAGGCTGCGGTAACGGCACACGTTCCGGTGGCGCCACACCAGGCAGATCCGTGCCGACGCCAACGCCTCGCTGCCAGGAAAATCCGCGTCGTCCTTACCCGCTCGCCAGATCGCCAGCGTATTGAAGTGACACAGCATCTGCTGCACCGAGGGCGCCAGGGTGACCTGCAAACCCGGCCAGTCCTCAGGCGCCAACAACGCCATGTCCTCCAGGCCCAGCGGCTCGCCCTGGGGCGCATCGAACGCCAGGGTGAACGCCCACTCCAACCGCGCCAACTCCGCCAGCGGCGCACTTTGTTCCTCCAGCAAATGCTCGACGATAAAGTCTGCGAAGCGTTCGCCCAGCCAACGCAGGCTGTAATGGACCGACGGATACCGGCGCACGTAAGCCTCCGTCAGCAAGGCAAACTCAGCATCCCCAAGCCAATACCAGATAGCACCGAAGTCATTGCGCAACACGTCCTGCAACCGCGCCCGGTAGGCGTTGTGATAGATCGCCAGGCCGGTATCCACATCCAGCGTCGGCCCGCCCAGCAACGTCGCGGCAAAGCCACTGTTGGCCAGCGGTGTTTCGTCTAACAGATGCTGCTCAAAAGCCAACTGCCAGTCGGTCAGGCGCATAACGGCCTCCTGGCCAGGGCGCTTGCCCCCAGTTCACGGGCCTTGGCCAGTTCGGTGAGCAGCTCTTCGAACGGCGGGAAATGGTCGTCGCGCTCCAACAACGTCGACACCGGCCCGAAATGTTGCAGGGTCTGTTGATACAGCGCCCACACCGGGTCGCACACCGGGTGGTCATGGGTATCGACTACATAGTCGCCGTAGTCCATATGCCCGGCCAGGTGCAGCTGGCGGATGCTGTGCGGCGGCAGGTTGCGGATAAATGTCCAGGCATCGAAACCATGGTTACGCGAGCTGACGTACACATTGTTCACATCCAGCAACAGCTGGCAGCCCGACAAGTGCGCCAGGGCGTTGAGGAATTCCCACTCGGTGAACTCATCGGCCTTGGCGCGCACATAACTGGAGACATTTTCCAGCACCAGCGGGCGCTGCAACACGTCCTGCACTTGGCGCACACGGGCGGCCACGTGGTAGAGACTTTCTTCGGTGTAAGGCAGGGGCAGCAGGTCATGCAACTGGTGCGCGCTGCCACGGCTCCAGCACAGGTGATCGGACACCCACGCCGGCTGGATACGCTCGGCAAGCTGCTTGATCTGTTTCAGGTAATCGAGATCGAGGGCATGGGGCCCGCCGATGGACAGGGACACGCCGTGCATCACCAGGGGATAACGCTCGGCGATGGCGTCCAGGTAGTACAAGGCTTTGCCGCCCTGCACCAGGTAATTTTCGGAGATCACTTCGAACCAATCCACGGCCGGCGATTGTTCAAGGATCTGCTGGTAGTACTCGCTGCGCAGACCCAGGCCGTAACCGAGGCTTGCAAGGGCAGTGGACATAAGACGCTCCTGGGCAAAGTGTCCGCAGCGGCGGTAGGCAACCGCTGCGGGTGCACTCGATTACTCGCCGACTTTGCCGCCAGCCGCATCACACGCGGCCTTGGTCATGGCCTTGAAGCCGTGGCCCTTGCAGACAGCCTGGCCTTTGCAGGCGTTTTCAGCGGTCTTGCAGTCGTTCATGCCTTTGCAGGAGGTCACGCCGTAGCAGTGAACAGGCGCGTCGGCGGCTTGTGCCTGGGTGGCGACACCGGCAAACATGGTGGCGGCAGCGATAGCCAGGGCAGCACCGGAAACCGCGTTTTTGATGTTCATTGTTGTATTCCTCATATCAGTAGGGTGTCGGTCTGAACGGATTGTTCAGTCTCGACACACCACTAGAGAGAGGTCCCCGCCTGGCGTTACAGCACCCGCGAAAATTTATTCTTCGAGCTTCGACAAAGGCTCCTGAAAGCGCAGCAAACGCCCGGCATTGCCCAGTACCAGCAAGGTGCTGAGGTTATGCAACACCGCCGCAATCATCGCCCCGGCAGCGCCCAGCCAGCCAAAGGCGGCGAATACCACGATGGCCAGCGTCCAACCCAGGCCGATGATCACGTTGACCTGCAACGTCTGCCGGCACTGGCGACTCAAGCGCACACAGGTGCCCAGGCGTCGCAGGTCGCTGCCGATCAGCACCACGTCCGCCGAGGCCAACGCAATGTCCGCGCCGCCCGCGCCCATGGCCACGCCGACCACGCCAGCCTTGAGCGCCAGGGAATCGTTGATGCCGTCGCCCACCACCATCGGGCGGAAACCGCTGCCGATCTCCCCCAGCACACGGTTGAGCTTGTCTTCCGGCAACGCCTGCGCCTCGACGTCACTGATGCCCACGTCCAGCGCCAGGCTGTCGGCGACGCTTTGGCGGTCGCCGGTGAGCAGCAATTGACGGCCCAGGCCGAGGTCGCGCAGCTCTTGTAGCGCCTGGCGGGCCTCGGGTTTGACGCTGTCGGCCAGCAGCAGCCAGGCGAGGAATTGCCCGTCCAGCGCCAGCCCGGCAATCGGGCCGTCGTGGTTCGGCACAGGCGTGGTGACGATCCCCAGTTGCTCAAACAACTCCGGCCGCCCCAGCGCCGCTTCGCCCTGTGCGGTCTGCGCCACCACACCAAGGCCCTGGCGCTCACGGATATCCGTCAGCACCAGCAGCTGTTCCTGCGTGGCCAACCCGGCCAATGCCCGGCTGACCGGGTGGCTGCTGGCGGAGCCGAGGCTGGCCGCCAGGTTGAGCAACACCTGCCGATCCGGCGCCGAGGTTTCGATGGATTGCAGGCGCAGGGTGCCAAACGTCAGGGTGCCGGTCTTGTCCACGACCAGCGAGGTCAAGTCCGCCAGCTCCTCCAGAAACGCCGAGCTGCGGATCAGAATCCCATGGCGCGCCGCCACTGCAATCCCGGCAATCGCCGTGGCCGGCGCCGACAGCACCAACGCACACGGGCACGCCGCCACCAGCACCGCGAGCATCGCCTGCGCATCGTTGGTGACAAACCAGGTGACCGCCGCCAGCAGCAACACCAACACCATGTAACTGCCGGCGTAACGCTCCAGCAGCCGCGTGATCGGCGGCTTGGAACGCTCGGCGTTTTGCATCAGCGCGATGACTTTGCCCAGGGTCGATTCATTGCCGGTGCGGGTCACTTCCAGGCGCAGCAAGCCGTCGAGGTTGATCGCCCCGCCGAACACCTGCACACCCACACTCGCCTCCAACGGCACCGACTCGCCGGTGATCGGCGCGGTGTCCAGGCTCGCCTGACCCGACAGCACCACGCCATCGGCGGGCACGCGGTCGCCGGCGCGCACTTCGACGATATCGCCGGTGTGCAGCGTGCCGTTGTCCACCTCGACAATGCTGCCGTCGGCCTGCACCAGGCGCGCGTGGCTGCGGGTCAGTTTGCCCAGTGCGTGGATCGCCTCCTGGGAGCCGATCACGCTGCGTTCTTCAAGCACATGGCCGAAGATCATGATGATTGGCAGCAGCGCAGCGGTCAGCAGATCACCGGTGGCCCAGGCGCCGAGCATGGCCAGGGCGATCAGTTGATCGGTGATGCCATGCAGGCTGGGAAAACGCAGGCTGTACCACGCCGAACGCATCACCGGCACGGCCACCAATAGCGACGCCACACCCAGCAACAACTGACTCACGCCGGTCTGGTCCGGCGCCAGCCAGCGCCACACCAGGCCCAACACCAGCAAGCCGAGGGCCAGCATGGCCAGGGTCAATTGCCGCGCAGCACTGCGCTGCTCGGCGGAGGTCAGCATGGGTGCGCTCATTGTTCGGCTCCCTGGATAATCAAGCGGGAGTCGTCTTTCGGATCGACCGTGGTCACGGAACCGGCCTGGCCGAGAATCTTCGGCAGGCGTTCGCGGTACAGGCGCAACAGCAAGCCCGGGTCTTTCACCTGGGCCAGGCTGGCGACCGTGGCGGTTTGCGCCTGGGCATTGGCCAAGCGTTCGCTGGCCTGAGCGTGGGCGACTTGCACCACGCGGTCGGCCTGCTGGGTGGCGGCCTGGGTGAGTTTTTCCGCGTCGGTGCGCGCGTTGGCCACGGCTTTGTCAGCCTGCTGGCTGGCGGTCAGCACCGCGTTGAAGGCATTCACCGCCGGGCTCGGCAGGCTGGATTGCACATCCACGCGGGTGACTTCGATGCCCAGGCCCAAGCCCGTCGAGGCCAATTCGGCGAGGCGTTTGTTGATGCCTTGCACCAGGTCACCACGCAAGCGTTCACGGCGCTCGGCGGCGCCGTTGTCGGTGCCGATCAGCTCGGGGCGCGCCACCAGGATCGTGTCCAGGTCGCGGGCCGCCGTGAGGGCCACGGCGCTGCGCGTCACCAGGCGATCCAAGGCAGGCAACACATGGGCGCCCTGCAACACAAACGCGTAAGGCTCGGTGACTTTGTAGAACACCCGCACATCCAGCTGCACCACCCCGGCGTCGCCGGTCAGCAGGTAACCGGAGCCGGCCAGGGCATCGCTCAACGGCGTGGCAAAACTGGCCACGCGGTCGGCCTGGAGCGCCGCCTCGGAGCGCAGCAGGTTCTCCACCCGCCGTTCGATCACGCGGTCGGCCGCCGGCAGCAACACCACTTGCTCGAACGGTTGCGGCCAGGCCAGCAGCAAGCCGGCGTTCTGGATACGGTCGAGGGCGCCGAAGTGCAGGACCACGGCGCGGTTCTGCGGGTCGATCTGGCGCACATTGGAAAACGCCCAGGCCAACGCGGCCAACACGGTCACCGCGTACAGCGCCATGAAAGTCAGGCGCCCGGCCTGGATCCACGGGCTGTCCGGGCTGTCACGCTCGATCATGGTTGGACGTCCTTGGGCCCATCCACCAACGCGCGGAACGGCGCAGCATCGGTGCGCAGGATGATCTTGGTGCCCGGCGTCACCACCGTGCCCAAGGTATCCAGCGAACGCAGCAGGTTATACAGCTGCGGGTTGCCGGCGTAGGCGCGGCCGTAGATCTGCGCGGCTTCGACCCGCGATTGCGCTTCGATATCGGCGGCTTTCACCGTGGCATCGGCCTGCACGATGCGCGCGTCGCGCTCGGCGGCGGAGCGGATCTGCGCCGCTTCACGCTTGCCCACGGCGGTGCGTTCGGTGGCGATGGTCTCGCGCTCGGCGCGCATGCGATCAACCGTGGCGGTGAGCGTCACCGACGGCAAGGTCAGCCGTTCGATGCCAACCTGGGCCACGCGCACGCCATAGGTGGTGAGCAATTGTTGATCGATCTGCTGGCGCAGCTGCGCCTCGAAATCGGCGATGTGCACCTGGCTGGCATCGGTGTTGATCAGGCTCGACAGGTCAAAGCTGGCCGCCGTGGTTTCCAGCGCCGAGCCGACAAAGGTACGGATCTGCCGCGCCGCTTCGTCCGGCTGGTTCTGCACCGCGCGCATAAAGCGCTGCACATTGTCGGCATCGCCCTGCACCTGCCACGCCACGTAGGCCTGCACGATGATGCGCAGGCCATCGCGGGTGCCCACGTCCTGCAAGCCACTGGAGGTGGTGCGCAGGCGCAAGTCCACCGGAATCGCCGCTTCGAACGGCGCCGGCAGGCGCCAGCCCAGGCCCGGCTCCAACAGCACCCGCACCGGGTTGCCGAAACGGGTAATCACCGTGGCCTCGCCGGAGCGCACTTGCACCAGGCTCGCGGCCGCGACCGCAAACAGCACCAGCAACAGCGCCCAGGCCATGCGCCGCCAAGGGAACGGGCCAGCCGCTTGCTCGTCACCGTGATGATGGTGGTGATGGCCATGATGATGACCGTGATCGTGAGAATGAGCGCTCAACAGACCGACTCCTTATTGAACGGCTTTGCGCGGCAGCGACGGATCGGCCGGCAAGGTAAAAGAACGCAGATCGATCGTCGGCGCGCTGTCGGCGCCCAGGCGATGATCCAGAATCAGCAATTTGGCGTGGGCCAGGCCCTGGCTGAGTTGGCCGAGGTACTGCTCCAGCACGAAGGCTTTGCCAGCGGTGGCGTAGGCCTTTTGTTCGGCGGCAAAGCGCAGGTCGGCCGCTTGGGCGCCGGCATTCACTTCGCGCGCCGTGGCGGTGGCCTGGTCGCGGGCGGTGCTGGCTTGCAGCAACGCCAGGTTGGTCTGCTCGCTGGCCGCACCGCGCTCGCGGGAGATCAGGGCCTGCGCACCGATCTGCGCGGCTTGCACGCCGTGGTAGGCGTTGGCGGCGCCGGCCGGTGGGTGGATCGCTTCAACGACGGTGGCGAGGATTTCCACGCCGCTGTCGAGTTTTTGCAGGTCGGCCTGCACAGCGCGGCCGATCTCCTCGGCGAGGCTCGTGCGTTGTTCGCCGAGCAACTCGTCGAGGGTGCGTGAGGCAAAGTCGTGGACCAGGATACGGCTGGCGGTGCTGCGGATCAGGGTCGGCACATCCGCGCTGTTATAGGTGGCGGCGAGCGCGGCGTGGTCGGTGAGGCCGATGCGGTAGACGAAGCGCACGTCCATGTTGACGATCTGGAAGCTCTGCTTGTCGCCGCTGCTGCTGGCAATGACCTGGGACTTGTCATTCACGTGGCTGGCGTCCCACAAGCGGTTGGCGATCAATGGCGCGGGACCTTCGGCAGCAGCCAATTCCGGTGCGGCGGCTTCGCTGACGCTGGTGGCCAGTTCATGCACCACGCCGTTTTCCACGTTGATCACACGGCCCAGCGGCCAGGGCAAACCGGCATGCAGGCCGGGGCCGAACACCTCGACGGGTTTGCCGAAGCGTTCATAAATCCCACGCCCTTGCAGGGGCACTTCGTGCACACCGGTCAGCGCCCAGCCGACCGCCAACACCACCAGCAGCACCGGCAGGAACGCCCGGCGCATGTAGGTAAACGCCCAGATTTGACGCAGGTCGATACCGAAGCGGTTGTGCAATTCGTGCTGCAAGGCGAGCAAGGGTTGGGGCGGCCAGCGTAACAGCCCGGCGATAAAGCTTTGCGCCATCAGGCGCGGTTCGAGGCGTGGCTGGCGCGGGCTGAACAGTGACAGCACGGCTCTTAATAGAAACTCCACGGCGACCAGCGCTGGCAGCAGGCCGATCATCACCGCCAGGCGCAACGGCCAGACCGATTCGGCACCCGCAAACAACAGGCAAATCGCGCTGATCAACAGGCAGATAATCGCCACCCGGCTCAATTGCGCCAGTTGCGAAGCTTCCGGCCATTGGGCGGCGGTTTCCTGGGCGAGGCGGCGTTCGAACACCAGCAAGCCGAAGGCCAGCGCCAAGGCCAGCGCTGCACCGATGCTGGCGGATTGACCAACAGGCGCAGCGGGCAATGCCAGGTTCCAGAACTCGACAATGCTGATCAGCGCCAGCAGCGACCAACCGCCAAGCCACAACACCGGGGTGCCGATCTGCTTGCCGAAGCGCCCGGCCAGGCGTGCGTAACGGCCGGTTTCCTCTACGGGGGCTTCCTGCGGCGGTTCTTCCAGCGCCTGAGCGCGCCAATCGGCGACCCACCACGCCGATTGCAAACCGGCCACCAGCAGCAGCAAGGCCGAGGCGCAGTTGATCAACACCACCGGCCAGATCGACAGCGGTGCGAACAGCGCGACAAACAGCGCCAGCACCCAGCCGCACACGGCCACAGCGGTCAGGCTGATACCGGCCTGGCGCAATCGACGGGCATGGAACAGCCCTTGCTGAAAACGCGGCAGGCCCTCTACCGAAGCGCCGTCAGCTTCTAGATCCACTTGCATCCCAACACGCCCATTTGCACACAATTAGTTACGATATAACACGGGGCGTGAAATTTTTGTCCGCTGAATGCAGCTTTCAAACCCGACCACCGATCCCTGTGAGAGCTGGCTTGTGTGGGAGCTGGCTTGCCTGCGATTGAATCACCGCGGTTTTGCTGGAAGACCGAGTTGTCAGCATCGCAGGCAAGCCAGCTCCCACAGGGTTACATCGCTGCATTCAAGAGCGTGACTAACCCCCCATAAACACGAGCCATCACTGGTGCAGCCCAGGATTAAGCGGCACACTCCGAACCAGTTTTTCGCGGGTCCACGGACAAGGAAGCGTCACCTCCCATGATTTCGATCTATCAGCTCAAGCCGCGTTTTCAAAACCTGCTGCGCCCCCTCGTGCAGCGTCTCTATGACAACGGCACCACCGCCAACCAGATCACCGTGCTGGCCGGCGTGATTTCCCTGCTGGTGGGCCTGTTGATCGCCAGCTTCGCCCACCACCTGTGGCTGTTTGCGCTGATCCCGCTGTGGATGATCCTGCGCATGGCCCTCAACGCCATCGACGGCATGCTCGCCCGGGAATTCGGCCAGCAGTCGCGCCTGGGCGCCTACCTCAATGAACTGTGCGACGTGATCGCCGACAGCGCGCTGATCCTGCCGTTTGCGCTGATCCCCGGCGTGAGCCTGGCGCCGGTGCTGCTGGTGGCGTTACTGGCGGTGTTCAGTGAATACGCCGGCGTGCTCGGGCCGATGGTCGGCGCGTCACGCCGCTACGACGGACCGATGGGCAAGAGTGACCGCGCCTTTGTGCTCGGCGTGCTGGCTACCGGTGTGGCGCTGGGCTGGCTGGGCGCGGGCTGGGTGGATGGGGTGATGTGGCTGGTGGCCGCCCTGCTTGCCTACACCCTGGTCAACCGCGTGCGCCAAGGTCTCAAAGAACCGACTTCCCCTTCTGCATAAGGATTTTGCGATGCGTGAACAACAAGCACACACCTTCAGCACCCACGATGGCGTCGAGCTGTTCTACCGCCACTGGCCGGCCACCGCGAACGACGGGCCGCGCAAGGCCATCGTGTTGTTCCATCGCGGCCACGAGCATTCGGGGCGGATCGCGCATCTGGTGGATGAACTGGACCTGCCGCAGTTCGACTTCTTCGCCTGGGACGCCCGCGGCCACGGCCAATCCCCCGGCGAGCGCGGCGACAGCCCCAGTTTTGCCACCAGCGCCCGCGATGTGCAGACCTTTTGCGACCACATCGGCGCCACCTACGGCATCGAAGAAGAAAACTTCGCGGTCATCGCCCAAAGCGTCGGCGCCGTGATCGCGGCCACCTGGGTGCACGACTACGCACCGAAGATCCGCGCCCTGGTGCTCGCCTCCCCGGCGTTCAAGGTCAAGCTCTACGTGCCCTTCGCCCGCCCGGGCCTGGCACTGATGCGCAAGTTTCGCGGCAACTTTTTCGTCAACAGCTACGTCAAGGCCAAGTTCCTCAGCCATGACCCGGAACGCGTGGCCTCCTACGACAGCGACCCGCTGATCACCAAGGCGATCTCGGTAAATGTGCTGCTCGGCCTGTACGAAGCCGCCGACCGGGTTGTAGCCGATGCCCAGGCGATCCAAGTGCCGACCCAATTGCTGGTCTCCGGCTCGGACTTCGTGGTGCATCGCAAACCCCAGCAGCAATTTTTCGACCGCCTCGGCAGCCTGAAAAAAGAGCTGCATATCCTCCCCGGCTTTTTCCACGACACCCTCGGCGAACGCGACCGTGCCACAGCCGTGAGCAGCGCCAAGCGCTTTATCCTGCAAAACTTCGCCCACCCGCTGGACCGCGCCTCGCTGCTGGACGCCGACAAGATCGGCGCCACCTGCGCCGAGTCCGAAGCCCTCGCCGCGCCGCTGCCGCGCAACTCCCTGCGCGACCTGTACTGGCGCCTGACCCGCGCCAGCATGGGCCTGGGCAAGAACCTGTCGGACGGCGTGAAGCTGGGCTTCGACACCGGCTTCGACTCCGGCAGCACCCTGGACTACGTGTACCGCAACACCCCCACCGGCAAGGGCGGGCTGGGGCGGATGATCGACACCAACTACCTCAACTCCATCGGCTGGCGCGGCATTCGCCAGCGCAAGCTGAACGTCGAGGAACTGCTGCGCCTGGCCATGGCCAAGCTGCGTGGGGATGATCGCGAAGTGCGCATCGTCGATATCGCCGCCGGCCACGGGCGCTACATCCTGGAAGCGTTGCAGGGCGTATCGCCACTGCCGGAATCGATCCTGCTGCGCGACTACAGCGACATCAACGTGCGCGACGGTGGCGCGCTGATCCGCGAAAAAGGCCTGGGGGATATCGCCCAATTCGTCAAAGGCGATGCATTTGACCGTGCCGACCTGGCGGCGCTGGAGCCCAAGCCGACGCTGGCGGTGGTGTCCGGGTTGTATGAGTTGTTTGCCGATAACGCCATGGTCGGCGGTTCGCTGGCCGGGCTTGCCGAAGCCGTGGAGCCCGGCGGGTATCTCGTCTACACCGGCCAGCCATGGCACCCGCAGCTGGAATTGATCGCCCGCGCCTTGACCAGCCATCGCCAGGGCCAGGCCTGGGTGATGCGCCGGCGCAGCCAGGCGGAAATGGATCAACTGGTCGAGGCGGCGGGCTTTCGCAAGATCACCCAGCGTGTGGATGAGTGGGGCATCTTTACCGTGTCCCTGGCACAGAAGATCTGAGCATGCGCGAACCCGGTCTATTGAAACCCGCCGTCCTCTGGCTGCTGCTGTTGGCGCCGCTGTTTTTCAGCACCTACGGCTTCGCCACCTGGGTCACCAGCCAGCGCAGTGACGTCGGCACGCTGGTGTTCGACTGGGAAACCCACATGCCCTTCTGGGCATGGACCATCGTGCCCTACTGGTCCATCGACTTGCTCTACGGGTTCTCCCTGCTGCTGCCCAACACCCGGCATGAATTGAAGCAGCACGCGTTGCGGCTGCTCTCGGCGCAGCTTATTGCCGTGAGCTGCTTCCTGATCTGGCCGCTGCGCTTCACCTTCGAGCGGCCAGAGCTGGACGGCGTGTTCGGCTGGCTGTTTGCCGTGCTGGCCGGCTTCGACAAACCCTTCAACCAGGCGCCATCGCTGCATATCGCCCTGCTGGTGATCCTGTGGGTCATGTACCAGCGCCATACCCAGGGTGTGTGGCGCTGGCTGGTGCATGGCTGGTTTGCGTTGATCGGTGTTTCGGTGCTGACCACTTATCAACATCACTTTATCGACTTACCCACAGGCGCACTCGCGGGGTGGATCTGTGTGTGGTTGTGGCCGGTGGAACATCCCAGCCCGCTGCTGAATGCGCGGCTGACGCGGGACCGCAAACGCTGGCGGCTGGGCGTGCGTTATGGCTTGGGGGCGTTGGTCTTGGCGGTCCTGGCGTTTGTCATGGGTGGCGGCTGGCTGTGGCTACTGTGGCCGGCGGTTGCCCTGGCCTTGATCAAGGCGAACTACTTTGTGCTGGGCGCGGCGGGTTTCCAGAAGCGCGTCGATGGCCAACTCACACCCGCCGCACGCTGGCTGTATGCGCCGTATCTGGCGGCGGCGTGGATCAACTCGCGCCTGTGGACACACAAACATCCACAGCCCGACCTGATTGTGGATAACGTCTGGCTCGGGCGTATTCCTACAGCGCGTGAGCAAGAGCCCTTCAAGGCCATCGTCGATCTCTGCGCCGAATTGCCAATTGATCCACAGGGCCGCGCTTATCAATCCATCCCCGTGCTGGACCTGATCGCGCCGACGCCTGCGGAATGCCTGCACGCCGCACACGCCATCGAGCGCCTGCGCGCCAGCGGCCCGCTGCTGGTGTGCTGCGCGCTCGGCTATTCGCGCAGCGCCACCGCCGTGGCCGCGTGGCTGCTGCACAGCGGTCGCGCCGCGACGGTGGAAGAGGCGCTGACTATTATTCGTACAGCGCGGGCCGATGTGGTCCTGCACCCCGCTCACCGTGAAGCTTTGGAGGGTTTGCCCCATGCCCGCTGATATGGAACTCCAGGTCGTCGCCAGCCTGCTGCGCCGTGGCCGTTCGCTGGATCAGTTATCCACAGGCCTGACCCTGCTCGGCGTCCTGTTCGGCCTGGCCCAACTGCTGATGGCCAGTATTACGCCGATCTGCCTGTTGCTGAGCCTGTGGATGATTATCCTCGGCCTGCTGCAAAAGTACTGGGCGCTGCGCGTGGCCTTCGACGCCGACCTGTTCGCCCTGCTCGCCCGCGACACCGAACGCACCGCCGACCTCGACCAGGCCCTGCAAACCCTCGGCCTGCAAGCGCCCAAGCGCGCCGGCCGGCCGTGGACCGAACGCCGTCGCGGCGCCCTCAAACTGCTGCGCAAACAAGCCTGGCTGCTGGGTGCGCAAGCGCTGCTGACCCTCAGCGTGATCCTCGCCAGCCCTTGGCTGCCTTTCGCCGGATAAGGAATTCCCATGTTCGAACCCGTGGTCGCCACGCTGATTACCTCCATGGCCCGCACCGTCACCGGCGCCCGCAGCCTGTGGCTCGGCTGCGCGCCGGTGCCGGTGCAGCGCATCTACTTTGCCAACCACAGCAGCCACGGCGACTTCGTGTTGCTGTGGGCCTCGTTGCCGCAAAACCTGCGCAAGTTCACGCGCCCGGTGGCCGGCAGCGACTATTGGAGCAAGAGCGCCCTGCGCCGCTACATCATCAACCGCGTGTTCAATGGCGTGCTGATCGACCGCGAGCGCAAGGACCCTGTGGATAACCCCTTGCAGCCGATGCTGGCCGCGCTGGAAGGCGGCGATTCGCTGATCCTGTTTCCCGAAGGCACACGCAACCTGGAAGATGGCCTGCTGCCGTTCAAAAGCGGCCTCTACCACTTGGCAAAAAGTTACCCACAGGCCGAACTGGTGCCGGTGTGGATAGCCAACCTCAACCGGGTCATGCCCAAGGGCCGCGTGTTGCCGCTGCCGTTGTTGTGCACCACCAGCTTCGGCGCGCCGTTGCACCTGGAAGAAGGCGAAGACAAGAGCGCCTTCCTCGCCCGTACCCGCGACGCCCTGCTTGCCCTTGCCCCGGAGCATTCCTGATATGCACAGCCAGACCATAATGCTGTTCGGCGGCATCGGCGCGATCCTGGTGCTCGCCTCGCTGATCGGCCTGATCCTCAAACTGCGCACCCGTGGCACGCCCAACGCGGTGATCGACAACCTCAACGCGCGCATCAACGCCTGGTGGGTGATGGTGGTAGTGATCGGCATCGCCTTCTGGCTCGGCACGGGCGCGGTGATCCTGTTGTTCTACGCGGTGTCGTTCTACGCCCTGCGTGAATTCCTCACCCTCACCCCGACCCGCCGCAGCGACTACCCGGCGCTGGTGGCCGCGTTCTACCTGGCGCTGCCGTTGCAGTACCTGCTGATCTTCGCCGACTGGTACGGGCTGTTCTCGATCTTCATCCCGGTGTACGTATTCCTGCTGCTGCCGATCCTCGCGTCCTTGGGCGGCGACAGCACGCACTTCCTGGAACGTGCCTCGAAAGTGCAGTGGGGCCTGATGATCGCAGTGTTCTGCGTATCCTTCGTGCCCGCCCTGCTGACCCTCGACATCCCCGGCTACGAAGGCCGCAACCTGCTGCTGATTGCCTACCTGGTGATCGTGGTGCAGCTGTCGGACGTGCTCCAGTACGTCTGTGGGAAGTTGTTCGGCAAACACAAGATCGCACCCAACCTGTCGCCGTCCAAAACCGTGGAAGGCTTTGTCGGTGGGATCTTGCTGTCATCCCTGATCGGCGCGGCGCTGTGGTGGACCACGCCGTTCAACCCGTGGCAGTCGTTCCTGATCGCGCTGTTGATCAACCTGCTGGGATTTGCCGGCGGCATCGTGATGTCGGCGATCAAGCGTGACCGGGGCGTAAAGGATTGGGGGCATATGATCGAAGGGCATGGCGGCATGCTGGATCGGTTGGATTCGGTGTGTTTTGCGGCGCCGATTTTCTTTCATCTGGTGCGCTTCTGGTGGACCTGAGTCCCATTTAAAATTAACAAACTGAATAAATCCGAAAGCCTATAGGCTAACAAAAAGAAGTATCTTGTTAGCCTATAGGCTTATTTTTTGAATTATTTGTATACCTATAGGCTTATATTTATTGCAATACTGAAAGCCTATAGGCTTTCAAAAGGTAATTCGCCGTGGGCACTTCCAACCTCTATAAGCTGCGCCTCTCTCAAGTGGAACGCGCCATCGAACCTTTCAATACCGTCAAAGGCGCCTCAGTTCCGCCCGGCGGCTGGCTGCGATCGATCAGGGAGGCGCTTGGCCGCTCATTGCGTGCACAGGCCGAAATCGCCGGCGTAGCGCCGGTGACCGTGAATAAATCCGAGCGCTCCGAAGTCGAGGACCGAATTTCACTCGCGCAACTCAGAAAACTCGCCGCAGCGCTGGACTGCGAACTCGTCTACGGTCTCGTGCCCAAGAAACCCTTGCGCGAAATGATCGAAGAGCGCGCCGATCTGCTGGCAAAGAGAGAAATTCTGGGCGTGGCGCACTCCATGAGCCTTGAGGATCAACGTCCCTCGGACGCCTTCATCGAGCGCCAAATTGAAGACCGCCGCAAAGAACTGCTCGATGGCTCATGGGCGCGCTTATGGCAGTAGGACTGGACCTCAAGCCAGGTCAGACGCCCCTGGACCCGGACGAAATCGCCGGTCTGAAACCCAGACACATCGCGACCCAAGGCGAGTTGGACGAATGGGAAGCGCAAAACATCCTCAAGGCAACCCTGTGGATTGGCCGCCAGAAGAAACTGGATGTGCTCAATGAGCACTTCTGCCGGGAGCTGCACACGAAGATGTTCAGCGATACCTGGAAGTGGGCCGGGACTTTCCGTAAGTCCGATAAGAACATCGGCTGCGATTGGACGAAGATCGCCGTCAATTTGCGTCAGCTACTCGACAACATGACCTACTGGCTGGAACACGATGTGTTCCCGCCAGAAGAAGTCGCCGTGCGCTTTCATCACCAATTGGTGTGGTTGCACGCCTTCCCAAATGGCAATGGCCGGCACGCCCGCCTGATGACCGACTGTCTGCTAAGGCAATCTGGCCTCGCGCAGTTTTCCTGGGGACGCGGCAGCCTGGTGACGGTGAGTGAAATACGCCAGCGCTATATCCAAGCGCTCCGCGCCGCAGATGCCAATGACTACGGGCCCTTATTGGCTTTTGTGCGCAGTTGATTTCCCCAACGCCAGCGCGCGACAACGCCTTGACGCATAAGTTCTACAGCGTCAAAAAATAATATTTGCGTATTAAATTCACATCTGTTTATTGTGGATATACACGCCGTTTACTGCATGTAGGAAGCGCAGGTTGTCGGCGCCAATTATTTTTCAAGGATGAAAACCATGGACCCCTTTCTTGGCGAAATCCGCCTGTTCCCCTGGGGCTGGGCGCCTGCTGGTTGGCTGCCCTGCGAAGGCCAGGTGCTGCCCTTGAACGCCTATGTTGCGTTGGCCTCTCTGCTGGGTAATCGCTACGGCGGCAATGGCAGTACCACCTTTGGTATACCGGACCTGCGTGGCCGCGCGGCGCTGGGTCAGAACTGGGTGCCTTCTGTCGCACCGGACCCGGTCATCGGTGTCCACGCCCTGGGTTCTGCCGGCGGTACAGAGACGGTAACGCTCGGGCTCAATGCCCTCGCCCCCCATACCCACGGTACCCACGTTTCCGCCAGCGCGGCGAACATCGCCACCCCCGCAGGCGGCATCCCGGCCGTCAGTTCGAACTCCAAGGGCGACGTGTCAAAGCCGGTTTACGTGACGGCCTCGACTACCGCTCAGGTGACGCTGAACAGTGCGACGGTGGTGGCTACACCCGGCGCGCCGGTGGCGAATATGCAGCCCTCGATTGTCGGCTGTTTCTGCATCGCCACGACTGGCATCTACCCGCCACGCCAGTAGCCGTCCCCCTACAGACTCGCAAGTAAGGAAACTGACATGTCTGAAGCTTACCTCGGAGAAATCCGCATGTTTGCCGGCAACTACGCGCCGGAAAACTGGGCGATTTGCGATGGCACGCTGCTGCCCGTCAATGCCTATCAGGGTTTGTATTCGATACTGGGAACCGTCTACGGCGGCAACGGTGTGACAACCTTCGCCCTGCCGGACTACCGCGGGCGCCTGCCCATCGGCCAAGGCAACGGCCCCGGCCTGACGCCGCGGGTGCTGGCCGCGACCACGGGGGCCGAAACAGTCGCCCTGCTGGCGGCCAACACACCGGCCCACAGCCACGGTTTTGTGGTCAACAACACTCCTGCCACCTCGGCGACGCCCGTGTCCACGCCACCGGCGCCGGCCAACAGCCTGACGTTCGGCCAATTCGAGCCTGTCACCATCGTCAAGGGCCTGTACAGCGCAGGGTCCGGCTCATTCGCGGCAGTCACGTTGGATCCGGGCTTTCTCGACCCCGTGCCAGGCCCTGCCGTGGGCACCCCCCACAGCAACCTGATGGGGTCCTTGACCATCAACTACATCATCTGCCTGACGGGTATCTACCCGATGCGGCCGTAACCTTCTCTGCTCAGGAGCGACCGATCATGGATGCTTTCACCGGCGAAATCCGCCTGTTCCCGTTCAACTACGCACCTCAGGATTGGGCCTATTGCGACGGCTCGGCGTTGTCGATCCAGCAGTTCCCGGCGCTGTTCTCGATACTCGGCTACACCTACGGCGGTACGTCCGGGCAGACGTTCAAACTGCCCAACCTCAATGGGCGTGCGGCAATGGGCGCCAGCCCCCAGCGATCCATTGGCATCCCCGTGGGGGCCGATCAGGTCACGCTGACACCCGCCAACCTGACCGGCCATACCCACGCGGTACAGGTGAAAGATGGCACTGAAGCCTCGGCGGCCCTGGATGTGCCCAACAGCACCGCTTATCTGGCCCAGCCCCGCAACGTACGCGTCTACAACGACACCGCGCCGCTAGCCGGCGGCCCGACCCTGCCCACCGGAACACTGACGCCCGCCGGGCAGCTCTCCCCCGGCACCAGTCCACAACGCAGCACCCTGCAGCCGTTCCTGACCTTGAGCTACTGCATCTGCCTCAATGGCGAGTACCCCGTGAAGCCATCATGATGCAGACCGCCGACCTCCTGGGCAGCCCCACGGAGCTGCGCACGCAGACGAGTGACGACCGGGTCTTCCTCCAGGACCTGTTCGTCGCCCGGCGCTGGGCCGAAGTCAGCCAGGTTCCGGGCTGGGACGACATCCAGCGTCGCGCATTCCTGCACGCCCAGGCGCAGTTGCAGCACCAGCACTATGAAAAACACTACGCGACGGCGGACTTCCTGATCATCGAGCAAGCCGGCACCCCGATCGGGCGGCTGTGCGTGCAGCACACGCCCGAGGCGCTGCGTGTGGTGGACATCGCCCTGCTCCCGGACTGGCGCGGCCGGGGCATCGGCACGCAGTTGTTACAGGCCGTGCTGGCCAAGGCCGATGCCGCCGACCAGCCCTGCGACCTGAGCGTCGAGCAAGGCAATCCGGCCCGTCGCCTGTACCACCGGCTTGGCTTTCAAGCCTGCGGTGAAACCGGCATTCACACCCAGATGCGCCGGCCCGCGCGTCCGTCCCAGGAGTAGCCCGGCAGCACCGACACTGACGCTTGAATGTTTACTGACTGTGATGGCAAACGATTTCTCACAGCACGCCGCACACCTGCGCGCCCCTGCCTGTGTCCATCGGCCATTTTCCGACACTTAAGCTGGACACGCACCCCAGACGGGGCGTACGGCAGGAAGCCTCAGAATGATAAAAATGCTCACCCACCGTGGTGCCCGGCTGGCACGCAGACTGACCGCAGTCTTCCTGTTGCTGATGACCCTGGCCGCCCAGGCGTTGGCGGCCCCGACGATCGTAAGCCCGACGCCCGGGAGCACCCTGCCGTCTGTGGCGGTGGGCCAGAACATGAGTATCACGATTACCTCGACCGGTGGCGCGCTTCCGTTGAACGACTGGGTCGAGTGCGACGCCAGCGACCCGGATTACGCGGGTGAAACCGGCTGCCTGCCCGATGGGCTGGTGCTCGACCAATCGTTCGGCAGCGCCAGCACGCTATTGCATGGTGCGCCGACCACAGCGGGCACTTACACCTTCCCCGTGTCCATCAATGACAACACCAATCAGGCGGGTGTCGCCTTTTACACCCTGGTGGTCACCGGCGGTGGAACACCTACCCTGACTTCGCTAACCCCGAACAGCGGCAGCACCGCAGGCGGAACCTCGGTGACCTTGACCGGCACCAACCTGACCGGCGCCACTGGCGTCAGCTTTGGCGGCGCATTGGCCTCGGGTTTTACCGTCAACAGCGCCACCTCGATAACGGCCACCACGCCGGCCCACGCTGCGGGCGCAGTGAATGTGGTTGTGACCACGCCCGGCGGTACGGCGACCCTGACCAATGGCTACACCTACGCCACGCCCACCGTCAGCGTCGGCCCGACCACACTGCCCAGCGGCGCGCAGAACACCGCGTATAGCACCCAGACAATCACCGCAAGCGGCGCTGCCGCACCTTATACTTTCGCCATCACCGGCGGCGCCCTGCCCGCTGGCTTGAGCCTGAGCAGCGGCGGCACCCTCAGTGGCACCCCTACTGCCAGCGGCAATTACAACATCACCGTGACCGCCACCGACGCCAACGGCGTGACAGGATCACGTGCCTACAGCTTCACCATCAGCGCCGCGCCGACCATCAGCGTCAACCCGACGACCCTGCCCAACCCGACAGCCAACGTCGCCTACACGACCAGCCTCAGTGCGACCGGTGGCACTGCGCCCTACAGCTACACCTTTACTTCCGGCACTCTGCCCGCAGGCTTGAGCCTGAGCAGCGGCGGCACCCTCAGTGGCACCCCGACCCAGGCTGGCACCTACAACTTCACCGTGACCGCCACCGACGTCAACAGCGCATCCGGTTCACGCACCTACAGCGTGACCGTCAGCGCCGGCGCACCTAACGCCGGGGCGGTCAGTGTCACGGTTGCCGCCAATAGCAGCGCCAACCCGATCACCCTCAACCTCAGTGGCGGCGCGGCCACCAGCGTCGCCGTATCCAGCGCGGCCAGCCATGGCACCGCCACGGCCAGCGGTACCAGCATCACCTACACCCCGACGGCGGGCTACTCCGGTGCAGACAGCTTTACCTACACCGCCACCAATGGCAGCGGCACGTCCAGCCCGGCCACCGTATCGCTCACGGTGAATGCACCGACCCTCAGCATTACCCCGTCTGTCCTGACTGCCCCAGCGGCAAACGTCGCCTACAGTGTCGCCCTCGGTGCCAGCGGCGGTACTGCGCCCTACAGCTACGCCATCACGTCCGGCGCATTGCCCACAGGCCTGTCCGTGAATACGTCGACGGGTCTCCTCAGTGGTACGCCGAGCGTACCCGGGGCCTACAACTTCACCGTCACCGTCACCGACACCTACGGGGCAACCGCAGGGCGCGCCTACAGCGGAACAGTCAGCGCCGGCCCACCCATCGCCGCGCCGCTGAATATCACGGTCGCGGCCAACAGCAGTGCCAACGCCGTCGCCCTCATCATCAACGGCGGCACCGCCACCAGTGTCGCGGTGACCAGCGCCGCCAGCCATGGCACCGCCACTGCCAGCGGCACCAGCATCACCTATACCCCGACGCCGGGTTACCACGGCACAGACAGCTTCACCTACACCGCCACCAACGGCAGCGGCACGTCCAGCCCGGCCACGGTGACCGTTACCGTGGCGGCACCCACCATCAGCATCAGCCCGCTCTCTTTGCCCAACGCTACGATAGACACCGCCTATAGCCAGACCATCAGCTCCAGTGGCAGCCTCGCGCCTTATAGCTATGCCATCTCCAGCGGCAGCCTGCCCGCAGGCTTGAGCCTGAGTCCTGCCGGCGCCCTCAGCGGCACCCCCACCGTCAGCGGCAATTTCAACTTCACGGTGACGGCTTCCGATGCGGGCACTCCCGTCTCCACAGGGGCACGGGCCTACAGCTTCACGGTCAACGCGGTCCCCCCGGTTGCCGGAGCGGTCAGTGCCACGGTTGCGGCCAACAGCAGCGCCAACCCGATCACCCTCAACCTCAGCGGCGGCGCGGCCACCAGTGTCGCCATCGCCAGCGCGCCCAGCCATGGCACCGCCACGGCCAGCGGCACGGCGATCACCTACACCCCGACGGCGGGGTATTCTGGCGCGGACAGCTTTACCTACACCGCCACCAACAGCAGCGGCACGTCCAGCCCGGCGACCGTGACCGTCACGATCGGCGCACCGACCATCGGCATCAGCCCGACGGTCTTGAGTGCAACCACCGCAAGCGTGCCCTTCACCACCAGCCTCAGTGCGAGCGGCGGCAACGCGCCCTACACCTACAGCATCACCAGCGGCAGCGTGCCGAGCGGCCTGGCCCTGAACCCAGCGACCGGCAGCCTCAGCGGAATCCCAAGCGCAGCCGGCCCGTACACCTTCACCGTGACCGCCACCGATGCCAACAGCGCGACCGGATCACGCAGCTACTCCGGGACAGTCCAAGTGGCGCAGCCTGTCGCCGGGGCGCTCAGTGCAACGGTCGCCGCCAACAGCAGCGCCAACCCGATCACCCTCAACCTCAGCGGCGGCGCGGCCACCAGCGTCGCGGTCGCCAGCGCGCCGAGCCATGGCACCGCCACGGCCAGCGGCACAGGCATCACCTATACCCCTGCGGCGGGGTATTCCGGTGTGGACAGCTTCACCTACACCGCCACCAACAGCAGCGGCACGTCCAGCCCGGCGCCCGTGGCCATTACGATCAGCGCACCGTCCATCGGCATCAGCCCGACGGTCCTGAGCCCTACCACCGCAAGCGTCGCCTTCAGCTCCACCCTGAGTGCGAGCAACGGCACCGCGCCCTATGTCTACAGCATCACCGCCGGCAGCGTGCCGACTGGCATGACCCTGAACAGCGCGACCGGCACCCTCAGCGGCACGCCCACGGCTGCCGGCCCGTACACCTTCACCGTGACCGTCACCGACGCCAACGGCGCCAGCGGTTCGCGCGCCTACTCCGGGGCCGTCAACATCGCCGCGCCCATCGCCGGGGCGCTCAGCGCCAGCGTCGCCGCCAACAGCAGCGCCAACCCGATCACCCTCAACCTCAGCGGCGGCGCGGCCACCAGCGTCGCGGTCGCCAGCGCGCCCAGCCATGGCACCGCCACGGCCAGCGGTACGGCCATCACCTATACCCCTGCGGCGGGGTATTCCGGTGCGGACAGCTTCACCTACACCGCCACCAACAGCAGCGGCACGTCCAGCCCGGCGCCCGTGGCCATCACGGTCAGCGCACCCACCCTTGGCATCACGCCGGCGGGGTTGGGGACTGCCACGGCAAACGTCGCCTTCACCACCACCGTCAGTGCCAGCGGCGGCACCGCGCCCTACAGCTACAGCATCAGTAGCGGCGCAGCGCCGCCGGGCGTCACGCTGAACCCGTCCACCGGCACCCTCAGCGGCACGCCCACGGCTGCCGGCCCTTACAGCTTCACCGTGACCGTCACCGACGCCAACGGCGCCAGCGGCTCGCGCGCCTACTCGGGGGCCGTCAACGTCGCCGCGCCCATCGCCGCGGCGAGCAGTGCCACCGTCGCCGCCAACAGCGCTGCCAACGCGATCAGCCTCAACCTCAGCGGCGGCGCGGCCACCAGCGTCAACGTCGCCGGCGCGCCGAGCCATGGCACCGCCACGGCCAGCGGCACCGGCATCCGCTATACGCCGACGGCCGGGTATTCCGGCGCGGACAGCTTTACCTACACCGCCACCAACAGCAGTGGCACGTCCAGCCCGGCCACCATCACGCTGACCGTCACCGCGCCGACCTTGCAGCTAACCCCGGCGTCGCTGGGCGCCGGCATGGCGGGCACTCCCTACAGCGCCACCCTCAGCGCTGCGGGCGGCACCGCGCCGTACACCTACAGCGTCAGCAGCGGCAGCCTGCCGCCCGGCATGAACCTGAACGCCAGCAGCGGTGTGCTCAGCGGTACGCCCACCAACACCCAGGCGGTGAACGTGACCATCACGGTGACCGACGCCAACGGCGCCACCGGTTTCCAGGCCTACACATTCAACGTCGCCGCCATGCCGATCAACGTCGCGCCGTCCAGCCAAGTCCTCGCCGCCGGGCAATCGGCGACCGTCGACCTGACCCAAGGCGCCAGCGGCGGCCCGTTCACCCAGGCCACCGTGGGCACCGTCACCCCAGCCTCGGCCGGCCGCGCGACCCGAGTCGGCGCCTTCTCCATGCGCTTCGTGCCGTCGGCAGCCTTTGCCGGCACGGCGATTGTCAGCTTCAGCCTGGAAAACGGCAGCGGCTCCATCGCGACGAGTTCGGTGAGCTTTATCATCGCGGCCCGCCCGGACCCGACCAAGGACGCCGACGTAATCGGCCTGCTCAACGCCCAGACCCGTGCTGCCGAACGTTTTGCCAGCACGCAGATGGACAACTTCAACCGTCGCCTGGAGCAACTGCACCAAGTGTCCTGCAACCGCAATTCGTTCAATGCCAGCGTGAAGAAGGACGGCAAGGACGTGCCCTTGCAGGAAGTCGCCAGCGCCGTGACCCAGCACCTGGGCGGCTCGGCCAACACCACCGATGAAGAGAAAAGAAAGACCGCCGCCGAGGTCGAAGAAGGCTGCAAGCAAGATGACATTGCCTACTGGACCGACGGCTTTATCAACAACGGTTCCACCCACGCCCGTGGCGCGCGCGACAACAGCTTCACCACCATGGGCCTGAGCGCCGGGGTGGATTACCGCCTGTCGCCGACCGCGATCGCCGGTATCGGCTTCGGTTACGGCAACGACCGCAGCGACATCGGCAACAACAAGACCCGCAGCGACGGCGACGCCCTCGGCATCGCCACGTACCTGAGCCTGAACCTGGCACCGAAAGTGTTCGTCGATGGCGTGCTGGGCTACAACCGCATCAGCTTTGATTCGCGGCGCTACATCACCGGCAGCAATGACGACTACGCACGCGGCTCGCGGGATGCCGACCAGTTGTTCGCCTCGCTGACCACCAGCTACGAATACCGCCAAGGCCCGCTGTCGCTCACGCCTTACGGCCGCTTGAACGCCAGTACGACACGCCTGGACGCCTTCCGCGAACGGGGCGGCGGCATCTATGGGTTGTCCTACGAGGAACAGCGCCAACAGAACGTCACCTCGTTCATCGGCCTGCGTACGGGTTATGACGTGGCGACCCGCCTCGGGGTGATGACACCCAAGGTCGGCCTGGCCTGGGGCCACAACTTCAGTGGCAGCAGCGATTACAAGATGCGCTACACCGACCAGGGCGAGGACGGCCTGCTCTATCGGCTCAAGCCCGACCCGCTGGACAGCGACTTTGCCAACCTCGACCTGGGCTTGGACTTCAACGTCGGGCGCGCCTGGCAGATGGGCTTCTCGTACAAAACCGCGCTGGGCAGCGACGAGCGCAACGATTCGTTCCGTATCGGTATAAACGGCAAGTTCTGATGCTTGCGGCGGCGCCCGCCCTGGCGCCGTCCTTTTCCCGACCTGCACCCTGGTGTGCGGCGTATCGGCGTCATCTTTTGTATCAAAGACGCTGTAAGATACGCCGCACTTAGCCAGGGATGCTCACCATGTTCGACTCGTTCAAAACGATCTGCCGCCGTTTATTCGGTGCATTAGCGACGGTGGTGGGTGCCCTGTTCGGCCAATGGCGGCCGCCGTTCTGGCTGCGTGCCATCGGCGATGGCCTGTTGGCGCTCGGCCACAAGGCGCGCGCTTATCCGCGCCAGGCCGGGGCTGGCGTGTTGGGCCTGGTGCTGCTGGCTGCCGCCGGGTTCTATGGCTGGCAGTGGTACTCCCATCTGCCCAAGCCGCATACCGTGAGTTATTCGCTGCACAAACCCAATCTCACCGACTACACCCAGCAGACGCCGGTTGTGGATAACCTGCAGGTGCGTTTCGCCGAGTCCGTGGCTCCGCTGGCGGCGATTGGCAAGCCGGTGAGCGCAGGCATCACCCTCAAACCGAGCGTGGCGGGCACGTGGCGCTGGTCCGATGACCGCACATTGCTGTTCGTGCCGGAGAAAGACTGGCCCATCGACGCCGGTTACACCCTGGACCTGGCGAAGAAAAACCTGTTGGCCGACGGCGTATTGCTCGACCAGTACAGTGCGCAGTTCTCCACCCAACCGTTCCGCGCCACCCTGGCGCAAAACGAGCTGTACCAGGACCCGTCCAATCCGACGCTGAAACAGCTGGTGGCAACCTTCCATTTTTCCCACCCGGTGGATGAAGACAGCCTGCGCAAACGCGTATCCGTAACCCTCGGCAAAGGCCTGGCCTACCGCGACGCCCAGTTGCCCAATCGCCCGGAAATCACCTTCGACGAGAAAAAACTCAACGCCTACGTGCGCTCCGCCGCCCTGGCCACGCCGCTGGAAAGCACGCCGGTCAGCGCCAAGCTCGACGAAGGCCTCAAGGCCCGCGACGGCGGCAACGCCAGCACGGCGCCGCTGGTGGCCGAAGTCACCGTGCCCGGGCGTTATCGCCTGACCTTTACTGGCGCCGACGTAAGTTTTGTCGACAACCAACGCGGCGAACCGGAGCCGGTGCTGATGTTCAGCAGCTCCAGCGCCGTAGCCGACGACACCATCGCCGGTAAGGTGCAGGCCTGGCTGCTGCCGGAAAAGGCCGAGGACGACACGCGCCCCTACAACAGCAACGACATCGACGACGCCCTGCTCGCCCGCAGCAGCAAGGTCAACCTGACCCACGTGCCCAGCGTCGAACCGCTGAACACCCTGCACGCCTTCAAGTTCAAGGCGCCAGCTGGCCGCGCAATCTATGTGCGCGTGCCGGCCAACCTGGAAGCCATCGGCGGCTATTTGGCGAAGAATCCTACTGCGTCGCTGATCAGCATGCCGGCGTATCCGCGCACGTTGCAGTTCTTGTCTGACGGCGCATTGCTCAGCCTCAATGGCGAAAAACGCCTGGGCTTCATGGCCCGTGGCGTGCCCGGCGCCCATGTGGAAATCGCCCGCCTGCTGCCCAACCAGTTGCAACACCTGGTGGACCAGAGCAGCGGCAGCTTTGCCCGGCCGAATTTCGGCAACGAGTACTTCGATCGCATGGTGGAGCGTCAGTCGCTGGACATTCCACTGTCGTCCAATGACCCGGCGAAAACCGTGTACGACAACGTCGACCTCGGCCACTACCTCACCGCAAACGGCGGCCGTCGCGGCATTTTCGTGCTCAAGCTCAGCCCGCAGGACGAGCCGGTCGAGCGCACCTTCGAGTACGACCGCAGCAGCACCAGCGACCTGCGGTTTATCGTGGTGACGGACCTGGGCATCATCGCCAAGCGCTCCAGCGACGGCAGCCATGATGTGTATGTGCAATCCATCGGCAACGGTTCGCCGGTGTCGGATGCGCAAGTCGATATCATCGGCCGCAATGGCTTGCCGGTCAGCAGCGGACGCACCGACGCCGAAGGTCACGCGCATTTCGCCAAGCTGGATGAACTGCGCCGTGAGAAAACGCCGCTGATGTATGTGGTCACTCGCGGCAACGATCAATCCTTCCTGCCGATTGCCCGTCAGTCCCAGCAGCTGGATTTGTCGCGTTTCGATGTAGGCGGTTTGGAAGAAGACGGCGCGATTGATCGTCTCAGCGCCTACCTGTTTACCGATCGCGGCCTGTACCGCCCGGGCGAAACCGCGCACCTGGGCATGATCGTGCGCAGCGGCAACTGGCAAGGCGCCCTGCAAGGCCTGCCGGTGGAACTGCAAATCACCGACCCACGTGGC
This sequence comes from Pseudomonas sp. FP453, assembly GCF_030687495.1. Taxonomy (NCBI): domain Bacteria; kingdom Pseudomonadati; phylum Pseudomonadota; class Gammaproteobacteria; order Pseudomonadales; family Pseudomonadaceae; genus Pseudomonas; species Pseudomonas sp. FP453. The sequence goes on from NZ_CP117435.1 coordinate 6,239,284, forward strand.
CTGGAAGTGATCCGCCAGCCGCTGAAGCTGTCCGCCAGCGGTTTTGAGACCTTTGACTTCCCCAGCAGCGAAGTCGCCCCCGCCGGGGAGTACACCGCAACCTTGCAGTTGATCGGCCAGAAGCAGACCCGCACCGACCTGGGCAGCGTGAGCTTCAAGGTCCGCGACTTCGAACCGGACCGCATGAAGGTCAGCCTGAGCCTGCACGACACCCCCGTGCAGGGCTGGATTCCACCGGACCAGGTGGTGGCCAAAGTCACCGCGATGCACCTGTTCGGCGCCCCGGCCGCTGGCCGCCGGGTCACTGCAAAAATGTCCCTGAGCCCAACGCTCGCGGCCTTCGAGCGTTACCCCGACTACCGCTTCCGTCTCAACGATGGCCTGGAAGACGCCACTACCGAAGACCTGGCCGAAACCAGCGTGGACGACAACGGCCAGGCCGTGCTCGACCTCAACCTGCAACGTTTCGCCAACAGCACCTATCGCTTGCAGGTCATGACCCAGGTGTTCGAAGCCGAGGGCGGGCGCAATGTGGCGGCGCAAAGTGCGTTGCTGGTGTCGTCTGCACCCTACCTGGTCGGTGTAAAAAGTCAGGATTCGCTGTCGTACGTCGCCAAGGATGCGCCGCGCCAGGTGCAATGGCTGGCCGTCGCGCCAGACCTTTCGCCGGTAGCCGTGGACGGCCTGACCAGCGAAGTGGTCGAGCACCGCTACGTGTCGGTGCTGGTGAAACAGTCCAACGGCACCTACAAGTACGAGTCGCGCATCAAGAACATCAGCCAGCCGGCGTCGCCGCTGGTGATGACCAAAGAAGGCGCCAGGCAGGCCCTGAACACGGGCACGCAGGGGGATTTCACCCTGCAACTGAAGGACGCCAACGGCAACCTGCTCAACCAGATCGACTACAGCGTGGCCGGGCGTGGCAACACCTCGCGCTCCCTGGAGCGCAACGCCGAGCTGCAACTGCGCCTGGATAAACGCAGCTACGCCAGCGGTGACGAGATTGCCATCAGCATCCGGGCGCCCTACACCGGCGCCGGCTTGATCACCATCGAACGTGACAAGGTCTACACCCAGCAGTGGTTCAAGGCCGACAGCACCAACAGCGTGCAACATATCCGCGTGCCTGCGGGGCTTGAAGGCAATGCCTACGTCAACGTGCAGTTTGTGCGGGACATGGGCTCGGCCGAGGTGTACATGAGCCCGCTGTCCTACGGCGTGGTGCCGTTCAGTATCAACCTGGATGCGCGGCGCATGGCGCTGAAGGTCGAAGGTCCGGCGAAGATCGAGCCGGGGCAAATGCTCGACATCAAGGTCAACGCCGACCGCCCGGGCCGTGCGGTGGTGTACGCGGTGGACGAAGGCATCCTGCAAGTGGCGCGCTACCAGACGCCGGACCCGCTGGGCTTCTTCTTCCAGAAGCGGGCGCTGGAGGTCGGCACCAGTCAGATCCTTGACCTGATCCTGCCGGAATTCAGCCGCCTGCTCAGTGGGGCAGCGCCCGGTGGCGATACCGAAGGCGCCCTGGCCAATCACCTGAACCCGTTCAAGCGTAAACATCAGCCACCCGTGGCCTGGTGGTCCGGTTTGGTGGACTTGCCGGCCGGTGAAAGCGTGCTGCATTACCAGGTGCCGGACAGCTTCAACGGCAAGCTGCACCTGTTTGCAGTGGCGGTGGACAGCGACAGCGTGGGCGTCAGCGAAGCCACCACCGACGTGCGCGGGCCGATTGTGATCACGCCAAACGTGCCGGCCTTTGTCGCGCCGGGAGATGTGTTCAACGTCAGCGCCGGGGTGTTCAGCAACCTCGATGCGGCGGCCGATGTGAAGTTTGAAGTGCAGACCAGCGACGGCCTCAAGGTGCAGGGCGACAAGGGCAGCACCCTGGCCCTGCAACCGCGCAAGGAAGGCACCGCCGAGTTCAAGATCAAGGTGGGCGACACCCTCGGTTCGGCGGACCTGCGCTTTGTCGCGGTGTTGCCGGATGGCAAGCGCATCCAGGTGGCCGAGACCACGTCGATTCGCCCGCTGAGCGAGCACCGTGTGGCCTTGAGCCTGGGCCGCTTCGACAGCGCCAGCAAAGAGTTGAAACCGACCCGCGAGCTGTTCAGCCAACTGCGCGACGTGCAACTGGGCGTTGCGGCCTCGCCGCTGGTGTGGGCCAACGGCCTCAAGCATTACCTGGACGACTACGGCTACGCCTGCACCGAGCAATTGGTGTCCAAGGCCATGCCCGCGTTGATCTGGGGTGGCAACGCGCCAGAAGCCGAGCAAGCCTTCAACAGTGCTGTGCGCATGCTGCGTCAGCGCCAGAACCCGGCCGGCGGCTTTGGTCTGTGGGCGGCCAACCCGGACGTGGCGCCGTACGCCAGCCTGTACGCCACCGACTTCCTGATCGAGGCCAAGGAGCGCGGGCTGCCGGTGCCGGAAGACCTGCTGGTGCGTTCGAACGCGTATCTGACAGACCTGGCCAACGGTCCTAGCGAAGGCCTGTCGGAATTGCGCAATCGCGCCTACGCCAGTTACCTGCTGAGCCGTCAGGGGATTCTGGTGAGCGGCGCCTTGAGCGATATCCGCGAGCGCTACGAGAGCTACTTCAAGGACAGCTGGCAGAACGACCTGGGCGCCGCTTACCTGGCCGCCAGCTACAAGTTGCTCAAGCAGGATCGCCAAGCCGATGCCTTGTTCCGCAAGGTTCCATGGCGTTCCCTTGTGGATAAGTGGAGCAGCGACGGCCTGTATTACGACCCGCTGGTGCACGATGCCGAACACCTGCACCTGCTGGCGCGCCACTTCCCCGAGTTGCTCGATGATGTGCCCGTGGCGTTGCTGGATAAACTCGGCAAGCGCCTCAACGAGCAGCGCTACAACTCGCTGTCGGCGGCGCTGTTGCTGCGCGCCCTGGACAACTATGGCCAGCGTGCACAAAGCGACATGACCCTCAAGGCCACCGCCTGGTTGGGTGACAAACAACAGCAATTGCTGGAGATGGCCGGCCAGCCGCCGCGTGCCGCCGTGCCGGGGACCACGCAAAAACTGGTCATGGAAAAATCCGACGGCCCAGCCGCCTTTTACATGCTCAGCGAGGCCGGTTTCGACAAGGGCGCCAAGCTCAAGCCAATCACCAATGGCCTGGAAATCATCCACGAGTACCTCGACCTCAAGGGCGAGCCGGTGAGCAAAGTCGCGGTGGGCGATGAGTTCCTGGTGCGCTTGCGCCTGCGGGCCACCGACCGTGACCAGGTGCAGCAAGTGGCCGTGGTCGACCTGCTGCCGGGTGGCGTCGAGCCTGTGTATAACTTGCCGCCGGAGCCGGAAGCCGCCAGTTCAGAGGACGGTGAAGAGTCCGAATACGTCGAAGAAGACAGCCAGGAAGAACCGACCTGGCAAGCGCCTATCGGAGAAACCGAGCTGAGCAACTGGCAGCCGGAGTACGTGGACGTACGGGATGATCGAGTGGTGTTGTACGGCACCGCACTGCGTGATGTCGGCACGTTCGTGTACCGCGTGCGCGCCACCAACGCCGGCACGTTCAACACGCCACCGGCCTACGCCGAAGGCATGTACGAAACCACCCTGCAAGGGCGCGGCAAAGTAGGCGAGCTTGAAATTACCAAGCCTTAAGCGCCTGACACTGCCGCTGTGCGCAGCGGCGGTGGTCCTGGTGGGGCTGCGGCTGTGGCCCCATGCCCCGCTGGAACACGCGGTGACCTCATCGCGAGTGGTGCTGGCCGATGACGGCGCGCTGCTGCGCATGACGTTGGCGGATGACGGGCAATACCGGCTTTGGCTACCGCTGGAGCGGATTTCCCCTTCGTTGGTCGAAGCCTTGCTGCTCAAGGAAGACCGCAATTTCTACTGGCACCCGGGGATCAATCCCCCGGCATTGCTGCGCGCGGCCATGGCCACCTACAGCGGCGGCCAGCGCCAGGGCGGCTCGACCTTGAGCATGCAACTGGCGCGGCGCCTGTGGGACCTGAACACCCGCCAAGTGCCGGGCAAGGTGCAGCAGATGGCCTTGGCGCTGTGGCTGGAAGCGCGCTACAGCAAGCACGACATCCTTGAGGCCTACCTGAACCTGGCGCCCATGGGCGGCAATATCGAAGGCGCCGAGGCCGCCAGCCGTATCTACTTTGGCAAGTCGGCGGCGCAGTTGTCGTTATCCGAAGCCCTGGCGCTGGCGGTGATTCCACAGCAGCCGGGGCGGCGTGCGCGCTTCGGGCCGTCGTTGCAAAACGCGCGGCTGCGCTTGATGGCCGACTGGCGCGAGACTTATCCACAAGACCCGCGTAACGACAGTTTGCTGGAGTTGCCCCTGGAGGCGCGCAGCCGCCAGCAGATCCCGTTTCCTGGCGCCGCATTTGAGCGAACAGTTGCTGGCGTCCCGGCCCGGCAACGAGCTGAACAGCACCCTCAACCTGCCCTTGCAGCAATTGCTCGAACGCCTGATCACCGGCTTTATCGCCGAACGGCGCAGCACCCGGGGTGGAGAACGCCACGGCAATCCTGATCGACAGCCGCGACCAGCGCGTCAAGGCGCTGGTGGGTTCGGCCGATTACTTATCCACAGGCATTCACGGCCAGGTCAATGGCGTGCTGTCGCGACGCTCGCCGGGTTCGACACTAAAGCCTTTCCTGTATGGGCTGGCGTTGGACCAGGGGGTGATCCACCCCATGAGCATCCTCAAGGATCTGCCCAGTAACTTCGGCTACTTCCAGCCGGAAAACTTCGACGGCAGTTTTGTCGGCCCGCTGACGGCGCGGGATGCCTTGATCCGTAGTCGCAATATTCCGGCGGTGTGGCTGGCCAGCCAGGTGAAGTCGCCGTCCTTGTATGGATTGCTGCAACGCGCCGGTATCAAGGGCCTGCGCGATGAAAGCCATTACGGCCTGGCCCTGGCTCTCGGCGGTGGCGAGATGACGCCGGAAGAGCTGGCGCGGCTGTATGTGATGCTGGCCGGTGATGGGCATCTGCGATCACTGCGCTATTTGCAGGAGCAGCCGCCCTCCACCGGTGCACAACTGCTCACACCGCAAGCCGCCTTTATGGTGCGCGACATGCTGCGCCGCAACCCGCGCCCGGACGGCTTGCCCGGTCGCCATTGGCGTACGGCGTGGAAGACCGGCACGTCGTGGGGTTTCCACGATGCCTGGAGCGCCGGGCTGGTGGGCCCTTACGTGCTGGTGGTGTGGGTGGGCAACTTCGATGGCCGGCCGAACCCGGCGTTTATCGGTGCCAAGACCGCCGCGCCGCTGTTCTTTCGTATCGCCGACGCCCTGCCGCTGGCCTTGCCCAACGTGATGATCAAACCTGACAAGGCGCCGGCCGGGCTGGTGCGTATCGAGGTCTGCGCGGCGTCCGGCGAATTGCCCAACCGCTGGTGCCCGCAAACCCGCAAGACCTGGTACATCCCCGGCGTCTCACCGATTCGCGTGTCCAACCTGCACCGCCCGGTGCTGATCGACACGCGCACCGGCAAAGCCGCCTGCCCGCCGTTCGAGGCGCAGTACACCCGTGAAGAAGTCTTCGAGTTCTGGCCCAGCGACGTGCAGCGCCTGTACCGCGCCGCCGGCCTGCCCCGGCGCACGCCGCCCAGCGTGATGAAAAACTGCCAGCCCAACCGGATCGGCGACCAGAGCGAAGCGCCACAGATCCGCTCGCCGTTGACCCAGGTGAGCTACCAATTGCGTCTGTCCCAGCCTCAGGAAAGCATCCCGCTAAGTGCCAACGCGGCCAGCGATGCGGCGACGCTGTACTGGTTTGCCGACCAAACGCTGATCGGCCAGGGGCCGCCGCAAGCCACGCTGAACTGGCGGCCGGGCAAGTCGGGGGAGTATCGGTTGCGGGTCAGTGATGACCAGGGGCGCAGCACGAGTCGCGGGCTGCGGGTGGAGTTTGTACCGTGATCGGCCGGCTACGCGACAACTTCCACGTAGCTGGACTCTCCGCCTCCGGTCGCACCTGACAACCAACCCCAGACAAAAGCCAGGGTGGTACGCCCGGCGTGATCAACGCCTACGGTGCCCCGAGACCAACCCGCCAGCAACTGCCCCTCCGTGGTCAGGCATTGAAAGAGCAGCTCGATGGTGTCCGGGCCGGTTACACGCCCGACCTGCAGGCCGGTGCGAATCCGCCCACCCTGGTAGGTGCTCGAGATAGCGTCGTCTTCGACCAGGTAGTGAAATACCGTGCCGCTGCCGGAGAGTCCCTGGCTGTTGTTCGCTACCGCAAATCGGCGATCGTGCAAACGCTCGCGGATCGGGGAAAAGGCAGTCTGCATGGATATCGCTTCCTTTCGTCGTGGGGATCCGTTTCGGCGTCAGTCGTGAACCATCACTGGCGCTGTGCAACCGCCTGCGTATAGAGCTCGGCGTAGGCCTGGCCCAACCCTTCCGCGGTGAAAACGTCCAGATAGCGTGCTCGCGCAGCCTCGCCGTAGCGCTGTGCCAGCGCGGGATCGTCCCACAGCGTCTGCATCGCCGAACGCAGGGCGCCGGCATCCATTGGCGGCACGACAATACCGGTCGAACCGTGCTGGTTGATGAAGCTGGTGCCTGTACCGATTTCGCAGCAGATCAGCGGCTTGCCGAACATCGCGCCTTCCAGCAGGCCAATGCCGAATGCCTCGGAGCGCAGGTGCGACGGAAAGACCACCGAATAGCAGGCCTGCATCAGGTTGACCTTTTGCTGCTCGTCGACACTGCCAAGGAAGTGCACGTTGGTCAGGTTGGCGCGGGCCGCGATGCGCATCAGTTCCTGCTCCAGCGGGCCGGCACCGACGATCAGCAACGGCCAAGGCGATGCTTTCATGGCGTCCAGCAGGAAGTGCAGGCCCTTGTAGTAGCGCTGCACGCCGACAAACAGGAAAAAGCGCTCGCCGTAACGTCGCCGCAAGTCCAATACCGCCTGCGCGTCTGGCTCTGGATACAGTGACTGGGCCAGGCCGATGGGAATCGACTGTGCCTTGTCCTGATAACGCTGCAGTACGGACGAGCTTTGCAGGTAGTTCGGACTGGTCGCTGCAATCGCATCGACCCGCCCGAGGAAAGCATGCATCAGCGGGCGGTACACCTGAAACAACACCTTCTGGCGCACGATATCGGAGTGGTAGGTCACCACACTGGGTTTACCCAGCCCCTTGGCCAAGTGGACCAGGTCCATGAACGGCCACGGGTAGTGGTAATGGATCACGTCCGCCTGCTCCGCCAGACGGGCAAAATCCGCAAACGCCGACCAGGAGAACCCGGTCCTGGCGAGATTGAGGTTTTGCCTCGACTGGAACATGCGATAGCTGGAAGTTTCCTGGGGCGGCAGCGGATCGTCTGCCAGGGAGAGCACAGTATTCTGATAGCCCTGGGCCGATGTCGCGTGCGTCAGGTGCCGGATGAACATCTCCACGCCCCCGAACTGGTCCGGGCCGAAGGTCTTGTAGAAGTGCAAAACTCTCACGAAAAATGTGCTCCCCGCGACATCAGCCTTGCGCCGACAGTTTGATCCACAGACCGTCGACTTTCTGGATCGGGCACTGCGCGTTGAAATCTTGTGTTTCGGTACGCACGGCCGTCATGGCGTTGGCGTTGCCCTGGACGTTCGTGAACGAGATCAGGCCGCAATCCTTGATGCGTACGACCAGCGGGCTGACGTCCGGGAACACGTTCGTCGCGACGCTGAAGCCTGGGTAACCGCTGATCACTTTGGTCACCTTGCCAATGTTGCGGGCGGCTTCCAGGCGGGTTTCGCCGTCTGGCATCTGAATGAAGCGCAGGTATTGGCCGTCCTGTTGCGGGATCTCGACCGGCACTGGTTTGGCAGCCGCCTGAGGCGCTGGGGCGGTGGGTTTGTCGCAGCCGACGAGGGTCAACAGTACAGCGCCAACGAAGAACATCTTGTTCATGCGGCGATACTCCTAGGGATGATTGGAAAGTAGGGGGTGGGTGGTAATCAGGGTGTGCATTCAGGTACGTCCCGCCTCGCAGAAGCGCCGGTACGCGGTGCGTGCAGCAATGGCCATACGCGGTGAAAACGAGAACAGCAGCAACGACGACACCGACACCAGCCAGCGCCGGCGAAACCAGCAGAGTAGGTATTTGTTGAGCAGCAGGTGCAGGTAGCGCCCCGCCTTGTGCCGCTTCGTACGACGGGCGCGCAGGCTGTGCAGGTCAGCGCCAGTCAGGATCGTTTCCGGCGCATAAGGCTCTGTGAGGAACCGCTGCGGCGGCGTCACGCCAAGGCTCTGCCAGTCGTGGACCTCGAAATTGTCCAGCAGCAGGTCTTCCCACGCACAGAACAGGTCGAAGCGGGTGTGCGAAATATGATCAAGGTCCAACGCCTGGCCGCAGGTCTGCAGGAAGCGCAGCAGGATGGCCTGCTCGGGCAACAAGCGAAACGAGGTGTAGCCCTGGAACGTGCCGATCGGATTGATCCGTGGGCCGCCTGCCAAGTAGACAAATTCTGCGGGCAGCGGGCCGATATTCCACAGCCGTCGAAGGTCGTCGGTGCGGCCGAACTGCAACGTATCGCTCAGGTGAAACAGGTAGCAGAGCTTGATCGGATTGCGCAGGAACAGATTCGAAACGCCAATCCTCGCTCCCAGCAGGCTGGCAGGTTGCTCATCGCCCATCAGCGCCAGCAGCGCGTTGCTGCACAGCACATGATCGGTGCGCAGTTTGAGCGAGTACTCGCGCGTGGCCAGGGCCAGGCCATTGGCGACGGTGCTGATGAGCTTGTTGACGTTGTTGATGTTGCCGCTGGCGTCTGCAAAATGCACGGCCGATGCATCGGCCACGCATTGCACGCCGTCGAATGACACTGCGGTGCAGTCGTCCGTGGTCGACAGAATGATCTGCGCCCCCGGCAGGTGCTGGCGCACCGACTCGATTGCCCGCGCGGCGATATCCACCGGCCCGTCCTTCAAGCGGCCCTGGAGAATGACCGTCAGCCTGCTGGCGTCGATGCTCATGCGTGCTTGTTCAACTGGTGGGCCAACATCAGGGCCAAGGCCACGACCGTCACTGTCGGGTTGCGCGATCCGCATCGCGGAAACAGCGAAGACCCGGCGACGTAGACATTGTCGGTGCCGATAACACGGAAGTCCTTGTCCACCACCGCGTTCTCACCCGCGCTCATGTTCAGCATGCCGACCAGGTGATGGGTACCGAAGGCATTTTGGTAATGCGGTTGTTCGGCTTCGCGGACAGGCACCACGCCCAGTGCTTCCATCTTCGCGTAGATCGCGGCGATCACAGCGTCATAACGATGCTTGTTGCCGTGGTAGCCATCGGTATCCATGCGCACGGAACCGCCTTCATAAAACAGCGAGACGTCCCATTGCGGCGGGATTTCCAGGAGGATGTACAGGCTCAGGATGCTGGCCAGGTCTTCGACCGACTCCTGTACCGCCCAGCTGTTCAGCTTTTTCAGGTCCAGGGAGCCGGTCAGGGCAGCATCGCTGGCCGAGGTCATCAGGCCCAGCGTGGTGTACTCGATCCCATCAAGCTCGCCGGACAGCTCCGGAATGACCACTTGCGCGGCGGTGTTGACCTGGAAAAACGGGATTTTCGCCTGCGGCAAGCGACAGGCAAGCTCGGCCACGGCGTGGTCCTGGCAGTAACGCCCGATGAACGCCTGTGGCGTTTCGTCCGGCAGGTTGCTCTTCCACAGCAGTTTCAACGATTCAACGCCGTGCGCCGCAATGACTACGCGATTGAAACGAATGCTCAGAGGCCCCTTGGGGGTATGGCAAATCGCTTCGACGGCTTTGTCGCCTTCGAAACGCAAGTGATCGACCAGCACCTCATTCAGCACTTTGGCGTGGTTGCGGATATGCAACGAGCGGGTCTTGGCGTCCATCGGGCATAGCTCGCAGTCCCCTGCTCCCATGCAGAGGCCTTGCCCATCGAGGTTTTCCACCGACAGGTTATGGGCCTGCGCGCCAATGTAGGCTTGTGGGAAATACGGCGACAAGGCGCGGTTCCAGCGACGCGAGCCTTTGATTTCCGACAGCGGGTTGCGCTCCTCCGGATCACGAGGATCAGCACTGATGCGCAGCAACTGCTCGGCAGTGCGGTAGTAGGGTTGCAGCGTCTGGTAGTCGAAGGGCCAGCGGAATGCGTCGGCCGTCTGGTCGAATACCGCCTCTGAAAGTCGGAAGCTCAAGCCACCCCAGTGGTTGGAACAGCCGCCATCCACGAGGATGTAGTCGGAGGCGCAATCGTCTGGCAGCTCCTCGGGCACATTGAAGGCGTGCACGGACTCATAAGAGCGGCGGATCAGTGCATCGTGGCGGTCTGCTTTTTCCATCTCGTTGAAGCGTGCACGTCGCTCGAAGATGTTGAACTTCTCGCCACGGTCAACAATAAGGCAGGGGCCCTTCAAGGCATGGGCAACCGTACGTCCGGCAAAACCGTTGCCGATAATCAGCGTTTCAACAAACATTAGCCTGTAACTCTGTAAAAACCGGGCGTCCCCAACGTACGGGTCTTGGGCGCTACCACGAACAACGAACGGTTATGGTTGACCAAGTGGTAAAGGAGGGCCTCACGGTCTTCATCCTTGAGATTGCGCGAGTAAAGCTTTATCAGCAGGTCGGGGGGCAGGTGGCGAAACTTCACGTGTGAGTTGCCTTCCTGCAGCGCGCGAAAATCCAGGGGCGGCCCCATCGACTGCCGCCCCAGCCAGCCGCCCAGCGCAATGCCACCGGCGAACACACCAAGCCCTGCAACGAACTGTCTACGCTTCATCGGCTCACGTTCTCACGCGGACGATCCGCTGATAGAAAAAGCGCACCAGCTGACGCAACCTCGACACCGGCCATGCGATCAAGGGCGAGCTGAGCAGGGCTTTTTCCAGCAGGGTGGAGAGCAGGAACATTTGGAAGCGGTTTGCGTCCGCCGCCGAGCCCGCATTGCTTGCCGTGCTGTTGAACACGTTGTTGGCACTGCGCGCCATGTAGCCGAGTTTCAGGCGCGGCATCAGCAACACGATGTTCTTGTCACGCAGGCCTTTGAACAGAAAGGTGAACGAGGCCAGCTTGCGGACAAAATCCATCGTGACCTGATCCTGGTGCAAGCCAAAGTCGATCAGCAGCCAGGACTCGGACGCCGTGCTCAATTTTGAGCCGATCACATTGGCGTCGGCAATGAACTCGCCGTTGTTGACACTGCCCTTGTCATGCAGGAAATCATCCAGCTGAAAGGTTGTGAACGTTGGCACAGGCTGCGCTTGCGGCACCGACCATGTGCACTCATCGATCACCACGACCTGGGTGAGCAATGAGGGTTGCAGTTCAACCTGCGACAGAAAGGCCGCCAGTTCGGCCTGCTTGCCCTGTGCCGCATCCTGGGAAATCAGAAAGATGTTCATTTCCTGCGCTCCACATAGCTATCGAAAGGCGTGGAGTTGTGGATCGCCCGCACACAATCGCGAAAACTCGAGAAATAGAAGACTTCGCCGTTTCGACGGTACAGCTTGAGCGCCGACAGCAAGGTGCCAGGCAACGCCAGGACGCGAGGATGGAAGTACTCGTCCAGGCCTTTGTAGAACCAGCTTTGCAGTGGACGCTGGCGCAGCATGTTGCGGAACTCGGAGCTGCCAAAGACCAGGTTGCGCTTCGCTTCGCGAGGGTTGCTCATGAACTCCAGGGCAATCGACTCGATGATGGTGTTCGGCAGTTGATCCAGAAGCACCCACTTCTCAAAGTCGCGGATGAAGGCCATCACGGATTCCAGGTCATTGCCGAAACCACAGCCTTGCACCACCTCGTCTACCAGCCTCAGCCACGCGCGCGAGCTGATGGTCTTCACGCCGGTAGGAATATGCGGGAGCGTATCGCCAACCGCGTACTTGTTGGCAAAGCGTTGCAGGCGGATAAGCGCCTCGTCCGCCGACATGCGGATCAGCGGCTTCTTGCGCAGCAACGAAAACTGCGAAGGCCCTGTATGGCCGAAACGACCGCTGTGCAACTGGACTGGCGATCCGGTGCCGAGCAGTGCCCGGGACGTCACCGATTGGGCCACGCCATAGGGGTTGACCCGCGAAGGCACACCACCCTTGGACGCACGAATGCCGTGCTCGATGTCCTCGAACTCGGCCCACAGCAGGGACTCGTCGAGGGGGAACGCCTGCCACACTTCCTTGCGGCAGATGTACATGCTGCCGGTGGGGTAGCTGGCGTCTTTGGCGTAACGCATGGGGCTGGCAAAGCAGAACCCGGTTCGTTCGACTTCAGCAAACAGCGCAGACGCGATACTGACTACGGTGTTGTCGCTGCGGTGCATGCCCTTCATGCCCTCGGCAATCACCCCCATCGCCATGCCGTAGTCCGAATAGCGGCGCGGCCCGAAGTTGCGCACGTTGTCGAAGAACAGGCTTTGCAGGGTCATCAACGGGTAGCGCGGGCCGAAACGGCGGACCATTTCACCGAAATGCGCGGGCAGGAACACCCGGTCATGCAGGATGACCAGGTTGTTGTAGCGCGCTTCATCGGCGATGCGATTCTTCTTCTTGCAGATCTGCACGGGCGGCGCGGTGATGTCTTCACCGACGATGCGCACCTGGTCGAAGTAGCGGAAATTCTTGCCTGGCGTGCCGCACAGCAGGATTTCCTTGTTGGGGATATCCAGCTCGAGGATGCGCTGCACCACGGCATTGAGCACCGTGGCATCTTCGGGACCCACCGGGATGCCGAACGTCCAGCTGTCCAGGTCATCGTCGGTTTGCGCCGGCAGCACGGCGGCCTTGCGGTACACCACGCGGTTGGCACTGCGTTCTTCGCACACCAGGGCCGTGTTGAAGTAGGCACGGTCCAGGTAGCTTTCTACGGCGGAGTCTTCAATGACGGTGAGTGTTTCGCCCACGGCCAGAAAATGCGCAGCGTCCCACAGCAGCAACGGGCTCAGCTGCGAGTCGCTTTGCACACCGTAAAAACAGTACGAGCCAGGACCATAGATATCCAGCGGTCGTTTGGCTGCATGCAGCCCTTTGACCGTGGTATCAGGGACACCTTGCTTGAAGCGACGGAAGGAAAACAGCGTCTGGCTGCCTTGCGTCACGCTCAGGTCTGCCGGGATCGGGCGCAATTGCTTGGGCCCGAGGTAGCCCAGTTTTGGATCGTGTTGCAGCTCTATCGTTTTCATTCTTCTACGACATATTTGTCATTCAACGCGCCGGGCACCTTGACCACAACGGTCACTGCATCGCTGAGTGCCTTGAAGGCCGTGATGTCGCCTGGTTCGAGCACGACGATGTCGCCGGCGCCCCAGGTCTTGCCACACATCTCGACTTCGCCGGACAGGATCAGCGTCACTTCCGTGGCGATCTTGTGATAGTGAGCCGCCTCGGCATCACCCGCCGCGTACGGCTTGACGGCCACTTCACAGGCTTGTGTGCTGAACGCAGTCGGCGTGAAACCACCGACAAACCAGCCCTTGACCATGTCTTTCAGATTGGCGGTGTTCATCGTGGGCCTACATTCTCGAACGCGTGCAACTGGTGATGGCTCTTGAGCGGGTGGTACTGGCTCGGGTCCACACGGTGGGTGCCGATTTTCTTGTGCAGCAGCACCAGTTCGTTGAGCGCCGGCGCAATGTAGAACGCATCGTTGACCTTGAAGTCCTTGCGGATCATTTCCTTCACGGCCTCGACAAACACACTGCCCTTGGCAAACCAGTACAGACCGGCCACGGCGTGGTTGCTGATCGGGTTCTTCTCGGCAGCCTCGACCACATACCCCTGCGGGTTCTTGCGTACGAACGAGTAGCGCGGGTGCAGCGACTTGAATACCACGACGCCGGCATCGCATTCGTCGCGACGGAAGTCTTCGACGATATTGCCCAGCGGCGCATCGAGCAGTTCGTTGCAGCTGAGGATCAGCAGTTCATCGTCGTTGTCGATGCTCTCGGCGGCCAACAGCGCGGTGCAGGCAGCGCCCATGGTCAAGGTGTGTACCGCGTGAATAGAGGCGATCGGACTCATCTGCTGCAACATGTTGCGCAGGTGGTACTTGGCGACGTCAGCCTTGGGCAGCATGCAGGAGATGCTGGCCGGGTTGAGCTCCAGGCACTTTTCGACCAGGTCCTGGATCAACGGAATGCCATCGCGTTCGGTCAGGTAGCCTGGGTAGTTGCTTTCGGATATGACCGAAGTGGTATCGCCACCGGCGAGCAGTATGATGTTCAACTTGCGCACAACATTTCCTCCAGCTCTGGAGCCTTGGCGTTGATCTGTTCGATCCGGGCAGTGATGTTGTCCAGGTTCACATCGGCGACATCCTCGACCACCAGCACGTGAGCGCCGGAAGCACGGGCGGCACGGATGCCGTTCTCGTTGTCTTCCACGATCAGGCACTCTTCAGGCAACAGCCCGAAGGACTCGATGGCCTTGATGTAGATATCGGGTGCAGGCTTGGCGTTGGGCACGTCTTCGTTGGAAAACTTGCGGTCCAGGTACTGATCCAGGCGCGACTTTTCCATCATCACTTCGACGGTGTTGCGGATCGAGTTGGACGCCACGGCCAGCTTGTAGCCCTGGCTCTTGAGCGACGACAGCGCGTACTGGTGAACGAAGGTTGGCTTGCACTGGGCGTAGACGATTTCCATCGTGTACATCTGCTTCATCTCGTTGATGAACTGGTGCAGTTCCACCGGCAAGTCACGCTCGACGCTGAGGATGTCCAGCTTGCGCGAGGTTGGCAGACCATCGTAGGTGGTCAGGTGTTCATGGCGGCTGATGGTGTGGCCGAACAGGTTCAGCGCCTTGTTCAGCGCTTCGTAGTGCCAATCTTTCGCTTCGATCAGCACACCATCCATGTCGAAAATCACGGCTTTAATCATGATGTCATTCCTTGAAGAAAGAGCGAGCTGCTTCGGGCAGGTCGGTGCATAACGTCAGGTTGTCGGCGCCCTGGAATTGGGCGAGGAGTCGCCACAAGGACATGTGTTCGCGGCCGTGCAGTTCCGAGGACACTACACATACCTGCTTGCCCTGGCCCAGCAGGTCGGCAAGCTGGGCGGACGAGTACCACTCGGCACCGAAGCTATCCAGCCAGATACCGTCAGCCTCGTTCAGCCACGCGGGTACGGGCTCGACCTCACTCTGGCGGGTATAGCTGCTTACACCGCTGGCGAGGTAGCTGCGCATATCGGGTACAGCCATGTCGAAGACAAACCAGTTGCTGTGGCCATGCGCTTCGAACGCCGCCTTCAGCGGAGCACAAAGACCATCGGCCTTGATGTTCATCGCCAAAGGCAAGTTGCGCCCAGCCATGATCGCCAGCAGTTCGTCCAGCGACATTTCGCTGCCGTCAGGCATATCGTGGGAAATAACCAGACGCCCGCCGATGTCGCGTACGTCGGTTTCCGTGCCGAAGCCCAGGTCGAATGAGCGCTCGAAGGCAACTCGCTGGTTACGCTCGGGCTTTTGCAGCCAGTAGCCGCGGTGACTGATGATCTGCATGATCGATCAGCGCCCTGCACACGCTGCGCGGCTGACCGGCAGATCGAGGAACAGGTTCAAGTCCGCCGGGATACCCAGGCCATACATGCCTGCGCCTTCCGAACCGACGTTGTAATGGATGACCAGGGCCTGATCTTCGATCATCTCGTTGTAGGCCGGCGCAACGTAGAACTCGCCATTGACCCGCAGGTCTTTGTCGAACATCGCTTCGATGGCGCCGATCAACTGGCGACCGCTGCGGAAGTTGTAGATACCCACCGTGGCCTCATCGGAAATCACTTCCTTTTCAACCACCGAGTTGATGCGCCCGTCATCGGCGAAACCGACAAAGGACCACTTCGGGTCGTTCGCCTTCATGGTCATGATCAGGCCGTCGGCATCCTGTGCCTGCATGGCACTCAGGTAGTCGTTGATGTCGACGTCAACGTATTGATCGCTGTTGGCGATCATCACCGGATGATCGGAGTCGATCAGATCCTTGGCCGCATACACGGTGCACGCTGCACCTTCTGTGACACCGTTCAACTCTACAATGGCGCAACCTGGCGCCCAGGCCTGCAGCTTGTCTTTCAGGCCGTAAGCCTCAACGTGCGCCGCCTGGCAGATAAAGATGAAGCGGTGCTCGCAGGCGGGGGTGAGGTTGTCGATGACCACTTTGATCATCGGCACCGAGTGCACAGGGATCAGCGGTTTCGGATCGGCGTAGCCTGCCACTGCGAAGCGGCTGCCGGCACCGGCCATGGGAACGACTATGTTAAGCATTTGAACTCCTTTACCTACGTACTAGGTACTCTTCATACGCATCAATGACTTCACTGGCCGGGCCAATCATTTGTACCCGTCCGTCCTTGAGCCAGCACACGCGGTTGCATAGCTCCCTGACTCGTTGTGAGTCGTGCGAGACAAATACGACAGTCTGGTTACCCATCATCATTTCTCGCATGGTGGCTTCGGCCTTCTCACGAAAGTGGCCGTCGCCGACACTGAGCACTTCATCCAACAGGATCACATCAGGTCGTGAGTACTTGGAGATGGCAAAGCCGAGGCGCGCCTTCATTCCGGTGGAATAGCTGCGCACGGGCACTGCGGCGCTGGCCTGGAGTTCGGCGTAGTCGAGAATCTCGTCGCTCAATTCGCGCATGCGCTTGCGGCTCATGCCCATGAGCATGCCGCTGAGGACAATATTGTCGCGGGCGTCGAGGTTTTCATCGAAACCCAGCTGCAGATTGAGCAGTGAGACGCTGGATACCGACTGGGTCAGGCTGCCACGGGTGGGCTGGTAGATCCCCGCCAGTACCTTGAGCAAGGTGCTCTTGCCGGCGCCGTTGCTGCCGACTATTCCGAACGTATCGCCACGGGCGATCGAAAAAGACAGATCGTGCAATACCGTGGTGGAGGCACGCGACAGCAAGCGCAGACCATTACGGAAGGTCAGCGACAGTGATTTGATTGTCATGGCTGCAGGCATCGTCATTTGCTCAGCGCCATGGCATAGGCGTTCTTGTTCCGGGACAGGAACAGGACGGCCAGAATCAACAACACCAGTGCACCGCCGGCCAGGGTCAGCAGGTCAGCCAGTACCGGGGCACGCCCGTACATCAACACATCGCGGTACATTGAAATCAATGCGGCCAACGGGTTGATATCAAGCAGGAAACCCAGCTCGGCAGGGATGTTGGCTTTTGCATAGAACACGCCAGAGGCAAACATCAAAAACTGCAAGCCGGTGGAAATCAGGATGCGCAGGTCCGGCATGAATGGAATCAGCCCGGCAACGAATACTCCCACCGCAGCGGTAATAATCAACTGCACGAAGGCGATCAGCGGGACGTACAACCAAAGCCAGCTGGGCGTATTACCCAGGGCACACAGAAGCAACAGCAACAAGACAACGACCAGTGACTCTTTCACCAGGTCCTTGAATATTGATGTCATCGGGAAGATCAGAGGGTCAACCTTGCAATGCTCGAGAATGTGCTTTTTCTCGTAAATTGCATCGGTGCAATTCATCACGCTCTTGTTGAACCAGGTCCAGAACGTGACGCCGATAATCAGGAAAACTGCAAAGTTTTCGACCTGAATACGCAGCAAATGACCAAATACGCTGTAGTAGATGCCGAGCAGGAGCATCGGTTCAAGCACCCACCAGGCAAGGCCCAGCCGGGTTCGTGTCGATTCTGATTTAAGCCCTAGCCGGGCACGTTCCATCGCCACTTGAAGTGTCGACCAAACGTTCAGACTTCCGTGTCGCCAACGCATCACACAGCCTCAGCAAAAAAAACAATCGAAAAGTCTATAGGAATAATGGCATTTAGCCCAGCAATCAATACCCTTTTCATACAAAAAAGTTCAATTTTTCAGACGAACGTTACTTGCGCCCACGACACAACGCCGCCATTGCGACGCTGGCGAATCCTGAGGATCGGGCTGAAAAAAGGAGGGCGATGGGAGCGATAGAGGCCCGCACGTCGGCGGGCCTCCAGGTGACGGTCTGTTACTCCACCGTTACCGACTTCGCCAGGTTGCGCGGCTGGTCAACGTCAGTGCCCTTGAGCACGGCAACGTAGTACGACAGCAGTTGCAGCGGGATGGTGTAGAGGATCGGCGAGAGGATGTCGTTGATGTGCGGCATGTTGATGACGTGGGTGCCTTCGCCGTTGGTCATGCCGGCTTTTTCGTCGGCGAACACCACCAGTTGGCCGCCACGGGCGCGCACTTCCTGGAGGTTGGACTTGAGCTTCTCCAGCAGTTCGTTGTTGGGCGCGACGGTAACCACGGGCATGTCGTCATCCACCAGGGCCAGTGGGCCGTGTTTCAGCTCGCCGGCCGGGTAGGCCTCGGCGTGGATGTACGAAATTTCCTTGAGTTTGAGGGCGCCTTCCATTGCTACCGGGTATTGCGCGCCACGGCCGAGGAACAGGGTGTGGTTCTTGTCGGCGAACAGTTCGGCAACCTTCTCCACGGTGCTGTCCATGGCCAGGGCCTCGCCGAGGCGGGTTGGCAGGCGGCGCAATTCTTCGACCAGGGTGGCTTCGACGCCTTCGCCGAGGGTGCCGCGCACTTGGCCGAGGGACAGGGTCAGCAACAGCAAGCCAACAAGCTGGGTGGTGAAGGCTTTGGTCGAGGCCACGCCGATTTCGCGGCCGGCCTGGGTCAGCAGGGTCAGGTCGGATTCACGCACCAGGGAGCTGATGCTCACGTTGCAGATCGCCAGGCTGGCGAGGAAGCCCAGTTCCTTGGCGTTACGCAGGGCGGCCAGGGTGTCGGCGGTTTCGCCGGACTGGGAGATGGTCACGAACAGGGTGTCGGGCTGCACCACCACCTTGCGGTAGCGGAACTCGCTGGCGACTTCGACCTGGCACGGGATGCCGGCCAGTTCTTCCAGCCAGTAACGCGCGACCATGCCGGCGTGGTAGCTGGTGCCACAGGCGACGATCTGCACATTGCGCACGTTGGCGAACAGCTCGGCGGCTTGTGGGCCGAAGGCGTTGACCAGCACTTGGCTTTGGCTCAAGCGGCCTTCCAGGGTGCGTTGCACCACAGCCGGTTGCTCGTGGATTTCCTTGAGCATGAAGTGACGGTATTCGCCCTTGTCGGCCGCTTCGGCACCGTCGCGGTATTGCACGGCTTCGCGCTCGACGGACTGGCCATTTACGTCCCAGATCTGCACGCTTTCACGGCGGATGTCGGCAATATCGCCTTCTTCCAGGTACATGAAGCGGTCGGTGACCTGACGCAGGGCCAGTTGGTCGGAGGCGAGGAAGTTTTCCCCCAGGCCCAGGCCAATCACCAGCGGGCTGCCACTGCGGGCGGCGACCACGCGGTCGGGTTGGCTGGCGCTGACCACGGCCAGGCCATAGGCGCCGTGCAGTTCCTTGACCGTGGCCTTGAGGGCGGTGGTCAGGTCGCCGTGGTCCTTGAGCTTGTGGTTGAGCAGGTGGGCGATGACTTCGGTGTCGGTGTCCGAGGTGAACACGTAGCCCAGGCCCTTGAGTTGTTCGCGCAGCACTTCGTGGTTTTCGATGATGCCGTTGTGCACCACCGCCAGGTCGCCGGAGAAGTGTGGATGGGCGTTACGCTCGCATGGCGCGCCATGGGTGGCCCAGCGGGTGTGGGCAATACCCAGGCGACCGACCAGCGGCTCGCCGGCCAGGGCCTGTTCCAACTCACTGACCTTGCCCGGACGGCGCACGCGCTCCAGCTTGCCGGCATTGGTGAAGACCGCCACACCGGCGCTGTCGTAGCCACGGTATTCCAGGCGCTTGAGGCCTTCGAGCAAAATGGCGGTTACATTACGTTCGGCGACTGCGCCAACAATTCCACACATGATGTTTCTCCTAGATGATTGCCGCGCATATCAGCGTAATGCCGCGGGCTTGGATCTGGTCGCGGGCCTCAAGCGGCAGGCGATCATCGGTAATAAGGGTATGGACGCTGCTCCAGGGCAGTTCCAGGTTGGGAATCTTGCGGCCGATCTTGTCGGATTCGACCATCACCACCACTTCCCGGGCGACCTCGGCCATGACACGGCTCAGGCCCAGCAGTTCGTTGAAGGTGGTGGTGCCACGCTGCAGGTCGATGCCATCGGCACCGATAAACAGCTGATCAAAGTCATAGGACCGTAGCACTTGCTCGGCGACCTGGCCTTGGAACGAATCCGAGTGCGGGTCCCAGGTGCCGCCGGTCATCAACAGCACCGGTTCGTGTTCCAGTTCGCTCAAGGCGCTGGCCACGTGCAGGGAGTTGGTCATCACCACCAGGCCGGGCTGGTGGCCCAGTTCGGGGATCATGGCGGCGGTGGTGCTGCCGCTGTCGATGATGATGCGCGCGTGCTCGCGCAGGCGCAGCACGGCAGCACGGGCGATGGCGCGCTTGTACACCGAGATGGGCTGGGCGGCATCGCCGACCAATTCCTGGGGCATGGTGATGGCGCCACCGTAGCGACGCAGCAGCAGGCCGTTGCTTTCGAGGGCGGCGAGGTCCTTGCGGATGGTCACTTCCGAGGTTTCGAAATGCTTGGCCAATTCGTCCACGCTGACTTCGCCCTGTTCATTGAGCAAGGCCAGGATGTTGTGGCGGCGTTGGGGTGTATTTCGTTTCGACATGGCAGTGATAAGTTTCGTTTCGAAAGATAACGAAGGCAATCAAAACCTATTGGCGAAAGATCGTCAAGCGGGGCTGAGTAGATTTCTCGAAAAATCCCCAATCAAATGTGGGAGCTGGCTTGCCTGCGATAGCGGTGTATCAGCTTGCACATCAGTGACTGAT
The DNA here is from genome assembly GCF_030687495.1 of Pseudomonas sp. FP453. NCBI lineage: Bacteria > Pseudomonadati > Pseudomonadota > Gammaproteobacteria > Pseudomonadales > Pseudomonadaceae > Pseudomonas > Pseudomonas sp. FP453. Next base: position 6,260,003 of record NZ_CP117435.1, read on the forward strand.
AGATCGCTATCGCAGGCAAGCCAGCTCCCACAGGGGATTATCGCGTTGTGTGGATAACTCAGCTCTTCTTGATTTTGACCGGGCGCTTCCAGCCGTCGATGTTGCGCTGGCGGGCGCGGGCCACGCCGAGCTGCAAGTTATCCACATCCTGGTTGATGGTGGAGCCCGCCGCGGTGGTGGCGCCATCGCCCACCTTCACCGGGGCCACCAGCGAGTTGTTGGAGCCGATGAACACGTCTTCGCCCAACACGGTGACGTGCTTGTTGGCGCCATCGTAGTTGCAGGTGATGGTGCCGGCACCGATGTTGGTGCGCGCACCGATGACCGCATCGCCCAGGTAAGTCAGGTGGCCGGCCTTGGCGCCTTCACCCAGGTGGGCGTTTTTCAGTTCGACAAAGTTACCCACATGGGCCTTGGCTTCCAGCACGCTGCCAGGACGCAAACGCGCGAACGGGCCAGCATCGCTGCCCTCGCCCATCACCGCGCCTTCCAGGTGGCTGTTGGCCTTGACCACCACGCCTTTGCGCAGGGTGCTGTCCTTGATCACACAGTTCGGGCCGATCACCACGTCGTCTTCGATGATCACGCAGCCTTCGAGGATCACGTTGATGTCGATCAGCACGTCGCGGCCTACAGTCACTTCGCCACGCACGTCGAAACGCGCCGGGTCGCGCAGGGTCACGCCCTGGGCCATCAGGCGGCGGCCTTCACGCAGTTGGTAGTGACGCTCCAGTTCGGCAAGCTGCTTGCGGTCGTTGGCGCCCTGCACTTCCATGGGGTCGAGGGGCTGCTCGGTGGCGACCAGCAGGCCATCGCTCACGGCCATCTCAATGACGTCGGTGAGGTAGTACTCGCCCTGGGCGTTGTGGTTGGACAGGCGGCTCATCCAGTCGGCGAGCTTGTTGGCTGGCACCGCCATGATGCCGGTATTGCCTTCGGTGATGGCGCGCTGGGCTTCGCTGGCGTCTTTATGCTCGACGATGGCCGCGACCTTGCCGTCAGCGTTGCGCACGATACGGCCATAGCCGGTGGGATCATCCAGCTCGACGGTGAGCAGGCCCATCTGCCCTGGCACCACGTGCTTGAGCAGGCGTTGCAGGGTTTCCACTTCGATCAGCGGCACGTCACCGTAGAGGATCAGCACGGTGTCGGCGGTAATGAATGGCACGGCTTGCGCGGTGGCGTGGCCGGTACCGAGTTGCTGGTCTTGCAATACGAAATTCAGGTCGTCCGCGGCCAGGCGTTCGCGCACCACATCGGCACCGTGGCCGATCACCACGTGAATGCGCTGTGGATCGAGCTGCCGGGCGCTGTGGATAACATGGCCAAGCATGGAGTTGCCGGCAACCGGATGCAGCACCTTGGGCAGGGCCGAACGCATGCGGGTGCCTTGGCCTGCGGCGAGAATGACGATTTCAAGAGACATGAATGGCTACCAATCCTGGGCGGTCCGACGTCAGACCAGAGAAGTGTATTGCTGAAAAAGAAAAAGGGTAGCCGAGGCTACCCTTTTTAATCAATCGCACATGAAACAAGACGGCGTGGCCGCTTACTTCTTGCGGATCTGCTGGAGCGTGCGCAGCTGGGCTGCAGCCTCGGCCAGACGTACAGCAGCAGCGCTGTAGTCGAAGTCCGCGCCCTTTTCGTTCAGGGCCTTCTCGGCAGCCTTGACGGCTTCCTGAGCGGAGGCTTCATCCAGGTCGCCAGCACGTTGCACGGTGTCGGCAAGTACCTTGACCATGTTCGGCTGAACCTCAAGGAAACCACCGGAGATGTAAAACACCTCCTTTTCCCCGCCTTGCTTGGTCAGAGTGATCGGACCCGGCTTCAAGCTGGTGATCAACGGCGCGTGACCCATGGCAATACCCAGGTCACCGAGTTCGCCGTGTGCAATCACCATCTCTACCAGACCGGAGAAGATTTCCCCTTCCGCGCTGACGATATCGCAATGGACTGTCATAGCCATCTGATTGCCTCAACCTGATGAGCGCCCGTTTCCGGGCGCTTGGATTACAGTTTCTTGGCTTTCTCGATCGCTTCTTCGATGCCGCCAACCATGTAGAACGCTTGTTCTGGCAGGTGGTCGTAGTCACCGTTGAGGATGCCTTTGAAGCCAGCAATGGTGTCTTTCAGGGAAACGTATTTACCCGAGGCACCGGTGAAGACTTCAGCCACGAAGAACGGCTGCGACAAGAAACGCTGGATCTTACGAGCACGGTTTACCAACTGCTTGTCGGCTTCCGACAGCTCGTCCATACCCAGGATCGCAATGATGTCCTTCAGTTCTTTGTAACGCTGCAGCACGTACTGAACGCCGCGAGCGGTGTCGTAGTGCTCCTGGCCGATCACGTTCGGGTCCAGCTGGCGCGAAGTCGAGTCGAGTGGATCGACCGCTGGGTAGATACCCAGGGAAGCGATGTCACGGGACAGAACGACGGTGGCGTCCAAGTGGGCGAAGGTGGTCGCTGGCGACGGGTCAGTCAAGTCATCCGCAGGTACGTATACCGCTTGGATCGAAGTGATCGAACCTTCTTTGGTCGAAGTGATACGTTCTTGCAGAACGCCCATCTCTTCGGCCAGGGTCGGCTGGTAACCTACTGCGGAAGGCATACGGCCCAGCAGTGCGGATACTTCAGTACCGGCCAGGGTGTAACGGTAGATGTTGTCGACGAACAGCAGAACGTCGTTACCTTCGTCACGGAACTTCTCGGCCATGGTCAGGCCAGTCAGTGCTACGCGCAGACGGTTACCCGGCGGCTCGTTCATCTGACCGTAAACCAGTGCCACTTTGTCCAGAACGTTGGAGTCCTTCATCTCGTGGTAGAAGTCGTTACCCTCACGGGTACGCTCGCCCACACCGGCGAACACGGAATAACCGCTGTGCTCGATGGCGATGTTACGGATCAGTTCCATCATGTTTACGGTCTTGCCTACACCGGCACCACCGAACAGACCGACTTTACCGCCTTTGGCGAACGGGCAAACCAGGTCGATAACCTTGATGCCGGTTTCCAGCAGGTCGTTGCCGCCAGCTTGTTCCGCGAACGAAGGTGCTGGACGGTGAATGCCCCAACGCTCTTCGGTGTCGATCGGACCAGCTTCGTCAATCGGGTTGCCCAGTACGTCCATGATCCGGCCCAGGGTCGCTTTACCGACCGGTACGGAGATGGCTGCGCCAGAGTCGACAACGTCCAGACCGCGCTTCAAGCCTTCGGTGGAACCCATCGCAATGGTACGAACTACGCCGTCGCCCAGCTGTTGCTGAACTTCCAGAGTAGTGTCCGCGCCTTGTACTTTCAGCGCGTTGTAGATGCTCGGTACGCTGTCGCGTGGAAATTCCACGTCGATAACGGCGCCGATGATTTGAACGATACGTCCGCTACTCATAGCTGGATCCTCTGAATATTTGAACCGTTAAACCGCGGCAGCGCCGCCGACGATTTCCGAGATCTCTTGGGTGATCGCAGCCTGACGCGCCTTGTTGTAGATCAGCTGCAAATCGCTGATCAGATCACCGGCGTTATCGGTAGCGTTTTTCATCGCGATCATCCGCGCCGCTTGTTCAGCTGCGTTGTTCTCGACCACCGCCTGGTACACCTGCGACTCCACGTAGCGCACCATCAAGCCGTCAAGCAGCTCTTTGGCGTCTGGTTCGTAGAGGTAGTCCCAGTGGTGCTTGAGTTCCTGATCCGGAGTCGCCACCAGTGGAATCAATTGCTCCACGGTTGGCTGCTGGGTCATGGTGTTGATGAACTTGTTGGATACCACGGAGAGGCGGTCAATCCGGCCTTCCAGGTATGCATCCAGCATCACCTTCACACTGCCGATCAAATCATTGATCGACGGCTCTTCACCCAGGTGGCTGATAGCTGCTACGACGTTGCCGCCGAAGTTACGGAAAAAGGCCGCACCCTTGCTACCAACTACACACAGATCGATCTCGACGCCGTTTTCGCGGTTTACCGCCATGTCCTTGACCAGGGCCTTGAACAGGTTGGTATTCAAACCACCGCACAAACCACGGTCACTGCTCACAACCACATAACCCACACGCTTAACTTCGCGGTCGATCATGAATGGGTGGCGGTATTCCGGGTTGGCGTTGGCCAGATGCCCAATTACCTGGCGGATACGCTCCGCATAAGGACGGCTAGCAGCCATGCGCATTTGTGCCTTGCGCATTTTGCTGACCGCCACTTTTTCCATGGCGCTGGTAATTTTTTGCGTGCTTTTGATGCTCGCAATCTTACTGCGAATCTCTTTTGCGCCTGCCATGTAACACCTATCAGGTTAGCAAGCGGGAGCCTTGCGGCTCCCGCTGCGGCTTACCAGGTTTGGGTGGCCTTGAACTTCTCGATACCGGCTTTCAGGCCAGCGTCGATTTCGTCATTGAAGTCACCCTTCACGTTGATCTTGGCCAACAAGTCGGCGTGATCGCGGTTGAAGTAAGCAATCAGCGCTTGTTCAAAGCTGCCAACCTTGGCGATTTCGACGTCAGTCAGGAACCCACGCTCAGCGGCATACAGCGACAACGCCATGTCAGCGATCGACATTGGGGCGTATTGCTTCTGCTTCATCAGCTCGGTAACGCGCTGACCATGCTCAAGTTGCTTACGGGTCGCTTCGTCCAGGTCAGAAGCGAACTGGGCGAATGCCGCCAGTTCACGGTACTGAGCCAGAGCGGTACGGATACCACCGGAGAGCTTCTTGATGATCTTGGTCTGAGCGGCACCACCCACACGGGATACCGAAACACCGGCGTTCACTGCAGGGCGGATGCCCGAGTTGAACATGGCCGATTCCAGGAAGATCTGACCGTCGGTGATGGAAATCACGTTGGTCGGAACGAACGCGGAAACGTCGCCAGCCTGGGTTTCGATGATCGGCAGTGCGGTCAGGGAACCGGTTTTGCCGGTCACTGCGCCGTTGGTGAACTTCTCTACGTACTCTTCCGAAACGCGGGATGCGCGCTCCAGCAGACGGGAGTGGAGATAGAACACGTCGCCTGGGTAGGCTTCACGGCCTGGTGGACGGCGCAGCAGCAGGGAAATCTGGCGGTAAGCCACTGCTTGCTTGGACAGATCGTCATAAACGATCAGCGCGTCTTCACCGCGGTCGCGGAAGAATTCACCCATGGTGCAACCGGCATACGGAGCCAGGTATTGCAGCGCAGGAGATTCCGAAGCACTGGCCGCCACGATGATCGTGTTTTTCAGTGCGCCGTTCTCTTCCAGCTTGCGAACCACGTTGGCGATGGTCGATTGCTTCTGACCAATAGCTACGTAGACGCAGAAAATGCCGCTGTCTTTCTGGTTGATGATCGCGTCGATGGCCAGAGCGGTTTTACCGATCTGACGGTCACCGATGATCAGCTCACGCTGGCCACGGCCGACAGGGATCATGGCATCGACAGCCTTGTAGCCAGTCTGTACAGGCTGGTCTACCGACTTACGCCAGATCACGCCTGGAGCAACTTTCTCGACCGCGTCGGTCTCGGTGTTGCCCAGTGGACCTTTACCGTCAACAGGGTTACCCAGTGCGTCGACTACGCGACCCAGCAGTTCCTTACCAACCGGAACTTCCAGGATACGGCCAGTGCACTTGGCGCTCATGCCTTCAGCCAGGGACTGGTATGCGCCGAGAATAACGGCACCTACGGAGTCCTGCTCCAGGTTGAGAGCCATACCGAAGACGCCGCCCGGAAACTCGATCATCTCGCCGGACATTACGTCGGCCAGACCGTGAATCCGCACGATACCGTCAGATACGCTGACGACAGTGCCTTCGTTACGGGCTTGGGAGGTCACATCGAGCTTGTCGATGCGGCCCTTGATAATTTCACTTATTTCGGAAGGATTGAGTTGCTGCATTGCTCTGCTGCCCCTTCAAACTCAAGATTTCAATGCTTCGGCAAGATTCGCGAGTTTGCCGCGAATCGAGCCATCGATAACCAGGTCGCCGGCGCGAATGACAATGCCCCCAATGAGGGATTTGTCTTCCGCAACTTGCAGGCGCACTTCCCGGTCGAGTCGTGCACTGAGAACCTTGGCGAGTTTGTCTTGCTGTTCTTGGTTCAATGCGAAAGCACTGGTCACTTCAACGTCTACCGATTTCTCTTGCTCGGCCTTGTACAGGTCGAACAGAGCGGCAATCTCCGGCAGAAGCAGGAGACGGTCGTTTTCGGCAACGACGTGCAAGAAGTTCTGCACTTTCACATCAAACTTGTCGCCGCACACTTCAATAAAAGTGGCGGCCTTGTCTGCGCTCGTCAGTCGCGGGGCCTTGAGCACGCGCTGCATGGTGTCGTCTTGCGACACTGCTGCAGCCAGGCCGAGCATGGCTGACCAAGAGGCCAGCTGCTGGTGGGCCTGGGCGTGCTCGAAGGCTGCCTTAGCGTAAGGTCGGGCCAACGTGGTCAATTCTGTGCCATGATCGCCCTCGCTTAAATTTCAGCAGCCAGTTTGTTAACCAGCTCCGCGTGCGCGTTTTGATCGATTGTGGCACCCAGGATCTTCTCAGCACCGCCAACGGCCAGGGCACCCAGTTGGGCACGCAGCGCGTCTTTGACACTGTTCAGTTCCTGCTCGATCTCGGCCTGAGCCTGAACCTTCACACGGTCAGCGTCGATACGGGCTTTTTCAACAGCCTCTTCAACGATCTGGTTACCGCGTTTCTTGGCTTGCTCAATGATTTCGGCTGCTTGAGCTTTCGCTTCGCGCAGTTGCTGACCCGCTTTATCTTGGGCCAACTCCAGGTCGCGAGCTGCTCGTGCTGCAGCGTCCAGTCCATCCGCAATCTTCTTCTGACGTTCGTGCAGAGCTGCGATGACCGGAGGCCATACGAACTTCATGCAGAAAACGACAAAAAATCAAGAACGCTAAGGACTGACCAATAATGGTTGCATTAATGTTCACGCCAATACCTCGCTCATTCGTTGCACAACACACCAATCACTCGAAAAGACGAGTGATTAACCGGCGAGTTGACCAACGAAAGGGTTCGCGAAGGTGAAGAACAGAGCGATACCAACACCGATCATGGTCACGGCGTCGAGCAGGCCGGCGACGATGAACATTTTAACTTGCAGCATTGGAACCATTTCTGGCTGACGCGCTGCGCCTTCCAGGAACTTGCCGCCCAGCAGGCCGAAACCAATGGCAGTACCCAGGGCGCCCAGGCCGATCAACAGTGCAACAGCGATAGCGGTTAGACCAACTACAGTTTCCATCTTTCCTCCCGACTTTTACGTCGTATGGTTTAGGTTTTTTAGATTTTAAAGCGGTAAAACAAATCGTTTCATAGCCCGGTAGGGCCTACCTCCCGTTTGACCGGGAAGGACATCAGACTAGCCGAGACTGGTCTTAATGGTTCTCTTCGTGCGCCATCGACAGGTAGACGATGGTCAGCATCATGAAGATGAAGGCCTGCAGGGTGATGATCAGGATGTGGAACACAGCCCACGCCCACTGCAGAACAATGCCCAGGCCGCTAAGCCAGAGCAGGCCGCTGCCGAACATCACAGCGATCAGAATGAACACCAGCTCGCCGGCATACATGTTGCCGAACAGTCGCAGAGCCAGGGAGATCGGCTTGGCGATCAGGGTCACGAATTCCAGCAGGAAGTTCACCGGGATCAGCAGGGCTTGAACGAAGATGTTCTTGCTGCCGAACGGGTGCAGGGTCAGTTCGCCGATGAAGCCGCCGATGCCCTTGATCTTGATGCTGTAGAAAATGATCAACGCGAATACCGACAGGGCCATGCCCAGGGTAGCGTTAGGGTCAGTGGTCGATACGGCACGGAATGGAATGTGCGGGTCGCCGCTGATCGCCATGGCGAGCTGAGGAATCCAGTCAACCGGGATCAGGTCGACGGCGTTCATCAGGAACACCCAGACGAAGATGGTCAGTGCCAGCGGTGCAATCACCGGGCTACGGCCATGGAAGCTGTCTTTCACGCTGCCATCGACGAATTCGACCAATACTTCAACGAAGTTCTGCAAAGCACCTGGCTGACCGGAAGTCGCCTTCTTTGCCGCCATGCGGAAAATCAGGACGAAGATCAGACCCAATGCGACCGACCAACCCAGAGTATCCAGGTGGAAAGCCCAGAAGCCCATTTCTTTGGCCTCTGCTGCGGAGTGGGCAAAGCCCCAGCCGCCATTAGGCAGCTGACCGAAGGTCAGGTTCTGCAAGTGGTGCTGGATATAGCCCGAAGCGGTTGTTTCTGCCATGGTTGCCTCAAACGCCCTAAGGTTTCGAAAGTCTTGTTTTCATTAGCAGGGGAGCGAACCAGCTGACCAGTTGGGTCAACACGAAGACGCCGAATACAGCCAGCGGCGCCAATGGCTTCACACCTGCAAAGGTCAGTGCAAACAGCACTGCCGTCAAAATCAGTTTCCCTGCTTCGCCGGCATAAAATGACCGGACGATCGCCTGGGCTGCTCGGGCGCCGGAAAACCGAAAGGCCCTGTGAGCAAAATACATATTGGGCAGCAAGGCTATCAGGCCTCCGCAGAGTCCTGAATATCCGGCTACGACTCCATGCCAGTACCAAAGCGCCAAAGCGGCGATCAGCAAAATGACAAATTGCGCCAATAAAACCGGAAAAACGGCCAAGCGATGGAACGGCAACGTGTTTGGCGTGCGGGTTTCCATCACTCTTGCTCCTCAATGGTCGGCTGCCGGAAATCAATAACTTGGCATAATTTGTGCCGACAAAATGCGCGCAGAGTATAGGGGCGGTTCTGCCCCTATTCAACTGCCGGGTAGTGATTTCCGATCACACGCTACATGAGTAAATGTTTCAGCGGATGTGGGCAAGGACGCCCTGCAGCTCATCAAGAGAGTTATAGCCGATGACCAATTGGCCTTTGCCTTTCTTCCCGTGGCGAATCTGCACCGCAGAGCCTAGGCGTTCGGCCAGGCGCTGCTCGAGACGGGCGATATCCGGATCAGGTTTGCTCGTTTCGACCGGTGCAGGTTTACCACTCAACCACTGGCGAACCAGGGCCTCGGTCTGACGAACGGTGAGCCCTCGTGCGACAACGTGTCGCGCCCCTTCAACCTGTTGATTTTCCGGCAAACCCAGCAAAGCACGGGCGTGACCCATTTCCAGGTCGCCATGGGACAGCATGGTCTTGATGACTTCCGGCAGCGCGATCAGGCGCAGCAAGTTGGACACGGTCACGCGGGACTTGCCCACTGCGTCAGCCACTTGTTGCTGGGTCAGCTGGAATTCCTGCTGCAAGCGCTGCAATGCAATCGCTTCTTCGACCGGGTTGAGGTCTTCACGCTGGATGTTCTCGATCAGCGCCATGGCGATCGCGGTTTCATCCGGTACATCGCGCACCATCGCCGGGATCGTTTCCTTGCCGGCCTGCTGGCTGGCACGCCAGCGGCGTTCACCGGCGATGATTTCAAAGCGCCCGCCACCAATGGGGCGGACCACGATCGGCTGCATCACGCCCTGGGCCTTGATCGAATTGGCCAGTTCTTCCAGCGCCTGGGGGTCCATGTCCCGGCGTGGCTGGTATTTGCCGCGCTGGATCAGGTCCAGGGGCAGGTGTTGCAGCTCGCGCTCGTCGGCCTGCACCGCTTGCTCTTCAAGCGACGTGACAGTCGGACCACTCAGCAGTGCATCCAGTCCACGTCCGAGACCTCGTTTCTTGACGGCCATGGGGATTCCTTAAGTTGGCTGGGCTGCAGCGGTGCGTGAGTTGCGGCGTTGACGGCGAACCATCTCGCCGGCCAGGGCCAGGTAGGCAATGGCGCCACGCGAGGATTTGTCGTACGCCAGCGCGGGCATGCCGTAGCTTGGCGCTTCGGCCAGACGGATGTTGCGCGGGATCACCGTGTCGTAGAGCTGGTCGCCAAAGTGTTCCTTGAGCTGCGCCGACACGTCGTTCATCAGGCTCAGGCGCGGATCGAACATGGTCCGCAACAGGCCTTCGATCTGCAGGTTCGGGTTGAGCAACTCGGCGATACGCTTGATGTTATCCACAAGGTCGCTCAAGCCTTCCAGTGCGTAGTATTCGCACTGCATGGGGATAATCACCCCATCGGCTGCCACCAACGCGTTCAGCGTAAGCATCGACAGTGACGGCGGGCAGTCGATCAAAATGTAATCGTAATTCTCGCGGATCGGCGCCAACGCGCTGCGCAGACGGCTTTCCTTCATCTGCATTTCCAGCAGCACCACTTCCGCCGCGGTCAAATCGCGGTTGGCCGGCAGCAGTTGGTAACCACCGTGTTCGGAGAAGTGCATGGCCTGGGCCAGGTCGCACTCGCCGATCAGCAAGTCGTAGACCGAGTTTTCCAGGCCGTGTTTATCCACACCGCTACCCATGGTGGCGTTGCCCTGTGGATCGAGATCGATCAACAGCACCCGGCGCTTGGTAGCCACCAGGGATGCTGCGAGGTTGATGCAGGTGGTGGTTTTGCCCACGCCACCTTTCTGGTTCGCTATCGCGAATACCTTAGCCATTCTTGCTTGTGTTCCCAATCATGCCGTGCGGCGCAGTATCAGCAGATGGCGTTGGCCTTGGCAACCGGGTACGGCCAAGGCGTGTTCGCTATCGAGGTGGAAGTCTGCCGGCAATGCTAACAGCTCGTCGCTTGGATGGACGCCCTTCATTGCCAGCCAGCGGGTGTCACGGTCGCCGAGGTGGCGAGTCCAGTTGCTGAAGTTCTCCATGCTGCTGAAGGCCCGGGAAACAATTCCGTTGAAAGGCTGTTCAGGCGTGAAGGCTTCGACGCGACTGTGGATAACGTGCAGGTTATCCAACTTGAGTTCGAGTTTGACCTGGGTCAGGAAGCGGGTTTTCTTGCCGTTGCTGTCCAGGCAGGTGACTTGCGACTCGGGAAACAGGATTGCCAGGGGAATCCCTGGCATGCCGCCGCCACTGCCAACGTCGAGCCAGCGACCGTTTTCGATAAACGGCATCACACTCAAGCTGTCGAGCAAGTGACGCGAAACCATTTCGTCTGGATCACGCACTGCAGTCAGGTTGTAGGCCTTGTTCCATTTGATCAACAGGGCCAGGTAACCCAGCAGCAATTCGTGCTGGGCCGGGGTCAGGTCGACGCCCAACTGGCGCGCACCTGTGGATAACTCTTCGGCGTGTTGCGAGGTGACCAACGAACTCAAGCGCTTTGCTCCAACTGACGGCCCGCGCCGCGTTTTTTCAAATGAATCATCAACAGCGAAATGGCTGCCGGCGTGACGCCGGGGATGCGTGAAGCCTGGCCCAGGGTTTCTGGCCGAGTTATCCCCAGCTTGCTTTGGATTTCTTTCGACAACCCGGAAATCCCGGTGTAATCGATATCCACAGGCAGCTTGGTGTCTTCACTGGCGCGCAGGCGAGCGATCTCATCCTGCTGGCGGTCAATGTAACCGGCGTACTTGGTCTTGATCTCGACCTGCTCGGCGACCTGTGGATCTTCTGCGCCGCCGCCGGTCACTTCGACCAGACCAGCGTAGTCGATTTCCGGGCGCGACAGCAGGTTGAGCAAGTTGTACTCGTGGGTCAGCGGCGTGCCGAATTTTTCCGCGATTGCGTCGCCCTGTTCGGTGCCCGGGCGAACCCAGGTGCTTTTCAGGCGTTGCTCTTCCAGGGTGATGCTTTCGCGTTTCTTGCAGAAGGCTTCCCAGCGCGCGTCATCGACCAAGCCCAGCTCGCGACCTTTTTCGGTCAGGCGCAGGTCGGCGTTGTCTTCGCGCAGGATCAGGCGGTATTCCGCCCGGGAAGTGAACATCCGGTACGGTTCCTGGGTACCCAGGGTGATCAGGTCATCCACCAACACACCGATGTACGCTTCATCGCGACGCGGGCACCAGCTGTCTTTGCCCTGTGCGCGCAGTGCGGCGTTGGTCCCGGCCAGCAAACCTTGGGCGCCGGCTTCTTCGTAACCGGTGGTGCCGTTGATTTGTCCGGCGAAGAAAAGACCGCCGATCACTTTGGTTTCCAGGCTGTACTTCAGGTCACGCGGATCGAAGTAGTCGTACTCGATGGCGTAGCCCGGACGCACGATGTGCGCGTTTTCCATGCCGCGAATCGATTGCACGATCTGGATTTGCACGTCGAATGGCAGGGAAGTGGAAATCCCGTTCGGGTACAGCTCATGGGTGGTCAAGCCTTCGGGCTCGATAAAGACCTGGTGGCTTTCCTTGTCGGCAAAGCGGTGGATCTTGTCTTCGATCGACGGGCAATAACGCGGGCCAATACCTTCGATCACCCCGGAATACATCGGCGAACGGTCGAGGTTCGCGGCAATGATTTCGTGGGTGCGCGCATTGGTGTGGGTAATCCAGCAGCTCACCTGTTTCGGGTGCTGCTCTTTGGAACCCATGAACGACATCACCGGAATCGGCGTGTCGCCGGCTTGTTCGGTCATCACCGAGAAATCCACAGAACGCCCATCGATACGCGGCGGGGTCCCGGTTTTCAGGCGACCGACGCGCAGCGGCAACTCACGCAGGCGTTTTGCCAGGGCAATCGACGGCGGATCACCGGCACGACCGCCGGAATAGTTCTGCATACCGATGTGGATAAGTCCGCCGAGGAAGGTACCGGTGGTCAACACCACGGATTCTGCGAAGAAACGCAGGCCCATCTGAGTGACAACACCGCGTACTTGATCCTGTTCAACGATCAGGTCATCCGCCGCCTGTTGAAATATCCACAGGTTCGGCTGGTTTTCCAGGGTTTCGCGCACGGCCGCCTTGTACAGGATGCGGTCGGCTTGTGCCCGAGTGGCACGCACGGCCGGGCCTTTACGGCTGTTCAGCACGCGAAATTGAATGCCACCCTTGTCGGTAGCCATGGCCATCACGCCGCCAAGGGCGTCGATTTCTTTGACCAGATGGCTCTTGCCGATCCCACCAATGGCGGGGTTGCAACTCATTGCACCGAGGGTTTCCACGTTGTGCGTGAGCAACAGGGTTTTTACGCCCATGCGTGCTGACGCCAGTGCTGCCTCGGTACCGGCATGACCGCCGCCGATGACGATCACTTCAAAACGGGAAGGGAAATCCACCACGCACCTCGTGCCTGCTTATGTAGGTAATCAGGAATTGTCTGTTGAAAGGGTTTTGGAGCTTTGGCGGCAAGTATAGGGACTTAGCCCTTCCTAAAGAACCCTTTGCACAAAATTTAACCAGCTGTGGATGAATCACAGACAATAGAAATTAAAAGAGAGAGATTTATTAAATCTTTGTTTTTATGTTTATTTCTACTGAGCCTACTTTCTGTGGATAGATCTCTACAGGCCTTTATTTACTTTGTGTACAGAGATTCAAAAGTCTGTGGTCATGTGCCAATGAGGCCCTTGGATAAGTGCTTTAAGCCTGTGGATTAAAGCAGTGGTTATCCACAGGCGGGTTTATCTTCAGTTTTCAAGCCCTGTTATCAACTGGGCACAGGGGCGGTTATTCACAGGGCTTAATCCACAGAAATCGATGAATAGCTGGGTATTTCAGGCGTGACGAAGCCGCCGCAATCTTTCGATTCGCAGCTGGGCCCGTAAAAGAGAGACCTATTGTGAGAAAACCGCAGTGCAGTTAATAATAGCGATTATCATTAACCTGCCTTGTCGCGCCCTATGCCCCCTCCTTCACACACGGCTGCTGTCCAGCACATCTACGAACAGCACCATTCGTGGCTGCAGGGATGGCTCAAAGGTAAATTGCATAACGCTTGCGATGCGGCCGACGTGGCGCACGATACGTTCGTGCGCATCCTGGGCGGACGCCATGCCGCGCAGATCATGGAACCGCGTGACTATCTGGCGACCATTGCCAAAGGCCTGGTGATTGACCGTTATCGCCGGCATGCCGTTGAACAGGCTTATAAGCAAACCCTGGCCGAGCGCCCTGAAGCCACAGCCATTCAGCGAAGAAGACAAGGCAATCATCATCGAAACCCTGGTGGCTGTGGATAAAGCGCTGTCTAGCCTGGGGGAGCGAGCGCGGCGGATTTTCATGCTGTCGCAGATCGAGGGCCTGACTTATCAACAAATCGCCGATCAACTGCAGGTTTCCCTGACCACCGTGAAAAAACACATGGTCCGCGCGCTGACCGAGTGTGCATTGATCATGGCCGGCCTCTGATGGCCGCCGCGCCTGACCGCAAGACCTTCGAGGCGGCTGCCAGCTGGTATGTGCAGTTTCAGTCCCAGCCGCCAACGCCTGCCGAACGATACGCCTGGCAGCAATGGCTCAATGGCGATCCGTCCCATCAGGCTGCGTGGAACCAGATGGAACAATTGCAGCGCAGTCTCGGTGCCCTGCCCCAGGACGTTACCCGTCGTGCCTTGTCGACCACGCAACAACGCCGGCAGGTCCTCAAGTGGATGTTGGCACTCGGCAGCACTGGATACCTCGGTTGGAATGTTCAACAACACACGTCCCTGGGCAATGTGTGGGCCGACTACCGCACTGCTGTAGGACAGCGGCGGCGTATCGAACTGGCCGACGGCACGCAGATCGACCTCAATACCGGCACCGCCATCGATGTCGCGTTCGATGGGCGCCAGCGTTTGATTCGCCTGCGCGAAGGTGAAGTACTTATCCACACCGGCAAATCGGGTGGCCAAACGCCCTTTTATGTCGACACTCGCCAAGGCCGGGTCCAGGCATTGGGCACGCGATTCAGCGTGCGCCAACTGGCGGATTCCACACGGGTCGGTGTTTTGGAGGACAGGGTAAGCGTGTCGCCAGCTGATCAGCCTGCACACAGGCGTGTGCTCGTTGCCGGTGAAAGTGCTGACTTCGATCGGCAAAACGTCGGACCGGACCAACCGTTTTTTCGTAGTCAAGCGGCTTGGGTTGATGGCCAGTTGATCGTTTTGGATGTGCGCCTTGGTGACGTCATCGGCGAACTGGCCCGTTATCGCCACGGCTTGATCCAGTGCGATCAGGCTTCACAACGCCTGCGCGTGTCCGGGACGTTCCGCCTGGACTCTATCGATGCCGTGCTGGCCAACCTGCAGGCGACGCTGCCGATCCAGGTGAAATACTTCACCCGCTATTGGGTGTCGGTGCAGCGAATCGGCTGACAAAAAAATAGTCCACAAGGGGGTTATCTTTTTTCTACCTGGCGCGGCCCTACAGGTAATTACGACGCAACCTTCAGGGCTTCCTCACACATGCGCCTTCCCAACCAGCTTCGCCAGCGACTCTCCTGCCACGGCATTACGTACGGTCTACTGTTGAGCACCGCCACTGCCGTCGGGGTGTTCCTGCCTTCCAGTGCGATGGCTGCGCACTACAGCATTGCCGCCGGCCCGCTGGACAGCGCCTTGAGCCAATTCGCCGCCAGGGCCAATATCATTCTGTCTTTTTCCCCACAGCAAACCGCACGATTGCGCAGTCCGGGGTTGGTTGGGGATTACTCGGTAGAGCAGGGTTTTGCACTGCTACTGCGTGAATCTGGCCTACAGGCCGTCGTCCAGGCGCCGGGCAGTTATGTATTACAAGCCGCACCCACCGGGGAACTGACCCTGGCCCCGACCACCATCAGTACTTATCAACAGGCTGGTTTCGCTCAAGAGATCGCCGCAGACGTCGGCTACAAGGCGCAAAACAGTCGGATCGGCACCAAGACCAGCACGCCTTTGTCGGAAACTCCGCGTTCGGTATCGGTCGTCACCGGCCAGCGCATCAAGGACCAGAAGTCCCAGACCCTGACCGAAGTGCTCGGTTATGTGCCTGGTATCTTCGCGCCGCCGTTCGCCGCCGGTGATGGTCTGGCGGGCGACCTGTTTTTCATTCGCGGTTTCAACGCCACCGATTACGGCTACGGATTGCTGCGCGATGGCCTACGCGTACAAGGCAACCGCTACGACACTACCAGCGAGCCCTATGGCCTGGAACGGGTCGAGATCTTCCGTGGTCCGTCGTCCCTGCTTTATGGTGAAAACGCTCCCGGCGGCCTGGTGAACCTGGTGAGCAAGCACCCAACCAGCGCGCCACAGGGCGAAGTGCAACTGGGTTACGGCTCGAATAACCGTCGCCAGCTGGGTGTGGATATCTCCGGCCCGCTCACGGACGCCGGCAACATACTCGGCCGCGTGGTGATGCTTGGCCGCAAGTCCGACACCCAGACGGACCATGTGCCGGATGATCGCCTCTACATCGCGCCGTCCCTGACCCTGAATTTCGACGATTACAACACCCTGACGCTGTTGGCCAACTACCAGAAAGACCACACCAACCTGGAGCTTGGCTTACCCGCCGCAGGTACTTTGCTGACCAACCCGAATGGCAAGTTATCCAAGCACACCATGCTCGGCGACCCGAACTGGAACACCTTTGAGCGTGAAGCCTGGAGCACGGGCTATGAGTTCAGCCACAGCTTCAATGACGATTGGCAGTTCCGCCAGAACTCACGCTACATGCAGTCGCGTATCACCCGTCACGAAACCTGGCCAGGCGACCTGAACAACCGAGGCTTCGGCACCCAGCTGAACATGAACGCCTACGACCGCTACAACAAGTCGATGGTGTACTCCCTGGATAACCAACTTGAAGGAAAATTCCAGCTGGGCGAACTGGAAAACACGGTTTTGTTCGGCGCGAGCTACGATCGGACCTCCTTCAACCAGGACTGGGACGCGGGTTTCGCCGGGACCATCAATGTGTATAACCCGGTTTACCTGCGTGAGCCGACCACCCCGCTGGCGGTGCAGAACACCTTGCTCGAACAGCAGATGAAAGGGGTTTATGCACAGGTCCAGAGCAAGTACGACCACTGGCTGTTTTTGCTCGGCGGGCGCCAGGATTGGGTCGATAGCCAATTCCGGGACAAGGTGAAACCCTCATCGGACTCAAGCACCACCGAGCAGAAGTTCACCTACCAGGGCGGTGTGATGTACCAGTTCGACAACGGCCTTACGCCGTATGTCAGCTACTCCACTGCGTTCGTCCCGGTTCAACAGATCTCGGTCACAGGTTCTCCGCTCAAGCCAATCACCAGCCGCCAATACGAAGTGGGTGTGAAGTACGAGCCGATCGGTTGGGACACGGCGATGACGCTGTCGGTGTATGACCTGCGCAAACAGGACGATACCTACCTCGACAGCACCACCAACACCTACCGCCAAGTGGGCGAAAGCCGGGCCAAGGGCGCCGAAGTGGAGATCAACAGCAACATCACCCCGAACCTGAATCTGACGGCGGCCTACACCTACACCGACGCGCGGATTACCAAGGACACGGCCGGTTCGTTAGTCGAGGGGAACCAGATGACCGGTGTTCCGCGTAACCAGGCATCTGTATGGGGCAAATACCGGTTCCTGGAGGGCCAACTCAAGGGGTTGTCCCTGGGCGGTGGTGTGCGTTACTTCGATAGCGCCTATTCCTACACCAAGCCCACTCTCTACGGGAAACTCGACCCCGGCAGCGTCACATTGGTGGATGCGGCCATCGGCTACCAGATCGATACCCACTGGTCGGTCGACCTGAACGCCAAGAACCTGTTCGACAAGGAATATGTATCCGGTTGCAACGATGCAGGGCGTTGCTATTGGGGAGACAGCCGTACCTTGCTCGGTACGGTGTCCTACAACTGGTGAGACGCTGTGGATAACTCGGCTATTTGCCGATGCAGAAACTGGAAAAGATCCGCCCCAACAAATCATCGGAGCTGAAGGCGCCGGTGATTTCCCCCAGCAGCTGCTGCGCCTGGCGTAAATCTTCTGCCAGCAGCTCTCCTGCGCCTGCCAGGGTCAGCTGTGCCCGACCATGCTCCAGCGCCGCGCTGGCATGGCGCAACGCCTCCAGGTGCCGGCGCCGCGCACTGAAGCTGCTTTCCGAGGTCTGCTCGTAGCCCATGCAGGCCTTGAGATGATCACGCAGCAATTCCAGGCCGTCACCCGCCGACTTCGCGCTCAAGCTGATGGTGACGTGGCCATCCTCGCTGGTTTCCATGGCAATCGCCTCGCCCGTCAGGTCAGCCTTGTTGCGGATCAACGTGACTTTGGCCGGGTCTGGCCGCTGTTCGAGGAATTCCGGCCACAGGGCAAAGGGGTCCACCGCCTCAGGTGCGGTGGCATCCACCACCAGCAACACACGATCGGCCTCACTGATGGCCTTGAGCGCCCGTTCCACGCCGATCTTCTCTACCTGGTCATCCGTATCCCGCAAACCGGCGGTGTCGACCACATGCAGCGGCATGCCGTCGATGTGGATATGTTCGCGCAGGATATCCCGCGTCGTGCCGGCAATCTCGGTAACGATGGCCGCTTCGCGCCCTGCCAGGGCGTTGAGCAGGCTGGATTTACCGGCATTGGGCCGCCCGGCGATCACCACGGTCATGCCATCACGCAGCAAGGCGCCCTGCCCGGCTTCGCGCAGCACTGTGGATAACTCCTCGCGGACTTTATCCAGCATCGCCAACACGTGGCCATCGGCGAGGAAGTCGATTTCCTCCTCGGGAAAATCAATCGCCGCCTCGACATAGATGCGCAAGCTGATCAGTTGCTCGGTCAAGTTATGCACACGCAGGGAAAACGCGCCCTGCAACGAGCGCAACGCATTGCGTGCAGCCTGTGCAGAACTGGCCTCGATCAAGTCGGCAATCGCTTCGGCCTGGGCCAGGTCGAGCTTGTCGTTCAGGAACGCGCGTTCGCTGAATTCCCCCGGCCGCGCCAGGCGGCAGCCCAATTGCAGGCAGCGCTGCAGCAACATGTCGAGAACGACCGGGCCACCGTGGCCCTGTAATTCCAAAACATCTTCACCGGTAAATGAATTCGGCCCCGGGAAATAGAGGGCCAGGCCTTCGTCCAACACGCTTTGGTCAGCATCGAGGAAGGGGCCGTAATGTGCATAACGTGGTTTCAGCTCTCGCCCGCTGATGGCCTGGGCAGCCACGCCGGCAAGCGGCCCGGAAATACGCACAATACCGACACCGCCGCGACCTTGAGCGGTAGCGACAGCAGCGATGGTTTCACGAGGAGCACTCATCAGCAGGTTCCAGAACAAAAGTGACGGAAAGCAAAACGCCCCACTAGGGGGCGTCTTGAGTGGTTACCCACAGAGTAAATTACGCTTCGGCTTTTTTGGTAGCCGCTTCGATTTTACGTGTGATGTACCACTGTTGAGAGATCGACAACACGTTGTTGACTACCCAGTACAGCACCAGACCCGCTGGGAACCACAGGAAGAAGAAGGTGAAGATGATTGGCATCATTTTCATTACCTTGGCCTGCATCGGATCCGGCGGAGTCGGGTTCAGACGCTGCTGGATAAACATGGTCGCGCCCATGATGATCGGCAGGATAAAGAACGGGTCTTTGATCGACAGGTCAGTAATCCACAGGATGAACGGCGCCTGGCGCATTTCCACGCTTTCCAGGAGAACCCAGTAAAGCGACAGGAACACCGGCATCTGTACCAGAATCGGCAAGCAACCACCCAACGGGTTGATCTTCTCTTTCTTGTACAGCTCCATCATGGCCTGCGACATTTTCTGCCGGTCGTCACCATGTTGCTCTTTCAACGCTGCCAGTTTCGGCGCCACGGCACGCATGCGCGCCATCGACTTGTAGCTGGCTGCCGACAGTGGGAAGAAGATCCCCTTGATCAGCATGGTCAGGAAGATGATCGAGAAGCCCCAGTTACCGACGATGCTGTGGATATGTTGCAGCAGCCAGAGGATCGGCTGGGCAATGAACCACAGAATGCCGTAGTCCACAGTCAGTTCCAGACCTGGGGACAACTCTTTGAGCACAGCCTGGCTTTTCGGGCCGGCGTACAGAGTGGCGCTGGTTTCAGCCTTGGCACCTGGTGCGACGGTCAACGCCGGGCCAGTGTAGCCAATGATGTAGTTGCCTTTGGTGTCCTTGCGCGCCGCGACCAGGTTGTTCTGGCCAGGCTGAGGAATCCACGCAGTCACGAAGTAGTGTTGCAACCAAGCCACCCAGCCGCCGTTCACGTTGTAGGTGATCGGGGCCTTTTGCTTGTCTTCGGCAACCTTGTCGATATCTTTCATCGACACTTTTTTGTACGGCTCCGAACTTGTCCACAGGGCAGCGCCCAGGTAAGTCGCGGTGCCAGTAGCGGTGCTGGACGACGGATCGGAGCTGGCGTCACGCTTGAGCTGGGCAAACATTGCGCCAGTCCAGGGCTGTGCGCTCTGGTTGTCGATCAAGTAGGTGACCACGATGTCGTACAAGCCGCGTTTCAGGGTGAAACGCTTGATGTAGTTGACGCCGTCCTTGCTGAATTTCAGGTCGACGACCAACTGGTCCTGGCCATCGGCCAGTTGATAACTCTTCTTCTCCGAGGAGAAAACCGGACGACCGGTAGGGCTCGCATCCGGGCCGTTGGTGCCGATCAAGCCACTTTGCGCTTGATAAACACGTTCGCCACCGTTATCGAACAACTGGAATGGAATTTCCGGGTGATCCTGACGACGCGGATACAGCGGAAGAGTCAGTTTGGCGACATCGCCACCTTGCGGGTCGATAGCCAGGTCCAATACATCCGTTTTTACCTGGATGAGGTCTGTGCTGGCGGCAACTGGTACTTCTGCGGGTGCGTTTGTTTCGCCCGCTGCGCGTGGAATGTCATCACTGGCGGCAGTGTTGGCGCCGCTCACTGTATCGGGTAGCCCCGCTGGAACAGCATTGGCAGCAACATTCTGAGTCGGCAGGGCAGCTTGGCCGTAGTCCTGGTTCCAGTTAAGGACCATGACGTAGGACACGATTGCCAGGGCGACGATCAGGATCGTGCGTTTAATATCCATGATTACTCGGCCATCGAAGAAGAACGGGAGGTAGGGATAGGCGGAACCGGGTCATAACCACCGGGATTCCACGGATGACAGCGACCTAAACGACGAAAGGTCAGCCAGCCACCGCGCAGAAGACCATGATTTTCTATGGCCTCTAACGCGTAGCAGGAACAACTGGGGTAGAAACGACAGTGGTTGGCCATCAGGGGACTAATGGCATAGCGGTAAAACTGGATCGGAACGATTGCCAGTTTACGCATCAGGACTGTCTACCCCTACAGTTTCGGTGCTGACTGCTGGTGCTGGCTTGTGGGTACGCGCCAAACGTTTCCAGAGCTTGCCGAAATGCTGAATCAATTCGGGGTTTTCTACGTCCCCCAAGCCTTTGCGCGCGACGATAACAATATCCCAACCAACCAGAGTGTCCTGGTGGAGGCGAAACGATTCGCGCATCAGACGCTTGAGGCGATTGCGCTCAACGGAGAGCTTTACGCTCTTCTTGCCGATCACCAACCCGAGACGGGGGTGATCCAGATCGTTGTTACGCGCAAGGAGCAGGAGATTTTTCCCCGGAACCTTGCCGGTGGGGGAGTCAAAGACTGCCTTGAAGTGCCGGGGGGTAAGCAGACGCTTTTCCCGACTGAAGTCCTGACTCACCGCAGGTACCGGATTATCAAACTGCCAGACGTGCACGACCTTTGGCGCGACGACGCGACAGGACAGCACGGCCGTTCTTGGTAGCCATGCGAGCACGGAAACCGTGAGTGCGGGCGCGTTTGATGGTGCTTGGTTGGAAAGTACGTTTCATGGCGTTGTTACCTGGTTCGTCCACAACGGGCCGGAATGGCCCCCGTTTTAAGAGACCGGCGATTCTAGAGAAAGCAAGCCTCTAGGTCAATTTCCAACCAGCTTTTCCTGCAATTAGATCTCTATACGGCAAAGCGTCCTTTTCCATCCGCTCGGCTTTCATGGGCAATGCCATAGATATAAAAATAAAGAAGGAAGTTATTTAAAGCTTTTCTGTAAAGCTTATAAAAGCTAGGCCGGCTATCATCTGTGGATAACTGCCTTGAGGCCATATTCCACGTGATGTACAGAGAATGACAACACGGGGGAGAAACTGGGCTCTGCCTGTGCTCCGCTATCGGATAACCTGTGGGTGGAATGGGTTGTTATCCACAGGCCAGTTACCCACAGACTTTCGCCCCCACTTGTACAACGACCTTAGGTGCGCTTATCCACAGAGCTTATGCACAGACCATTGGTCGCTTTTTTTGTGCTTAACGCGTTGATTTTGGCTGCCTTGTGCGCAACCTACATGTGGATAAGTGGGCAGCGCGCCGCTACAATGGCGGCTGTTTTTGCCTCACCGGCTTTCAACTTAGGGGATATCCGTGTCAGTGGAACTTTGGCAGCAGTGC